>JBBKXU010000336.1:0-3308 GCA_037969645.1 Ferruginibacter sp.
GTCATGAAGTAGTTGTTGAAAAAAAAGATAAAAGAAAATTCAACTTCTTCCCGGTTGATAAGGCTTACAATGTAAGCTGTCATTTTGAAAGAATAATAGACACCGTTGGTTTTACCATGACTACATCTGCAAAAACGGAGAAACATTACTTTAAATATGCCCGGCTCGATTTTATGATTAATGAACAGGAATGCATTTTATATGTTTACCAGAGTAAAGACCTGATGGAGGTTGAAAAATACAAAGACTATTTATTTGTACCGTTTACCGATGCTACAACTGGTGATAAAAGTTATGGCAGCGGCCGTTATCTTGAGTTTTTTAAACAGGATATTGATGGCAACAGCCTTCAACTGGATTTTAATAAGGCGTATAACCCTTATTGTGCTTACTCTCCCAATTTTAAGTGCCCTATTCCGCCAAAAGAGAACAGGCTGCCCGTGGCTATTAATGCCGGCGAAATGAATTACGGCAAAGCTCACTGATATGCAAAACACCGCACATCTTTTAATGATTCAGCCCGTTAATTTTGGATTTAATGCTGAGACTGCCGTCAATAATACCTTTCAAAAAAACATAAGTGGAGATGTACAGCAAAAAGCCCTGAAGGAGTTTAATGATTTTGTTGCATTGCTGCGTAAGAACAAAGTAGATGTAACTATTGTCAAAGACAGCTTGGCTCCATCAACCCCGGACTCTATCTTCCCTAATAACTGGATATCTTTTCATGCCGATGGTAGGATTTTCTTGTACCCTATGTTTGCAGTTAACAGACGACTAGAAAGAAAGGCTGCGGTGCTTGATGTTGTGCAAGAAAAATTTACCATTACAGAAATTGTTGACCTTACCCAGTCAGAAGCTGATGAACTTTTTTTAGAAGGAACCGGCAGCATGGTTTTAGATCGTGAAAATAAAATTGCGTACGCCTGTTTATCGCCAAGAACCAATGAAAGCATACTCAATGAGTTTTGCAAACGCACTGGATACGTCGCCGTTACATTCCACTCAACCGACAGCAACGACGTTGATATTTACCATACCAATGTGATGATGTGTATTGCCAAAACCTTTGCTGTTACATGTTTGGAATCAATTAAAGATGCAGAAGAAAGAGAAAATCTCATTGCAGCAATACAAAAAACGAACAAAGAGCTTGTTGATATTTCATTAGAACAATTAAACCGTTTCGCCGGCAATATGCTGCAGGTTTTAAATGCCGATGGAGAATTGTTATTGGTTATGTCGACACAGGCATTTGAATCTTTAACTGATACCCAAATTAAAATTTTGCAAAAGCACAACCGTATCTTTAATTCTTCATTAAAAACTATTGAAACCGCGGGTGGTGGCAGTGCCAGGTGTATGATGGCGGAAGTATTTTTATCGCCCAAATAAAAAGCCGGCAGTAAAAACTCCCGGCTTTAAATTTATCAATTGTAAAAGTTCATGAATATTACATACCCGGAGACAATTTTTTATTTTTGAGTCCGGCCAAACTCGGATCAAGTTCAATCGCTTTATCGCACATCTGCATTCCTCTTTCTACCTGTCCTTTCTTCTGAAAACAAAGCCCAGCACGGTATAACGCTTTGCCATCTTTCATATTTATCTCTAATAGTTTTTGGCAGTAGTCCAATGCTTTATCGTAATTTTTGATATCGTAAAAAGCTGTAGCCACATCCATTACAAGTTCTTTATCGCCCGGCCTGCGGCTGATAAGTTCGTCCAATAACTTTCCACCGTTTTCAACATCACCACTGTAGATATAAGAAAAACCGAGATTTTCATTAAAGTCATTTCCTTTTGTAAAACCATTTTCTGCAGCTTTATTAAAAGCAACAACAGCGTTCTTAAACTTGCTGTTGTTATAGTAAATCAGACCCAACTCAAAATGCCATTTTGCATTTTTATCATTTAGTTGTACGGCTTTTTCGTACCACGGCATACCTTTCAGCTCAAGGCCCATTTCTAAATAATTGCGTCCTAATGTATAAGTTGCCTCCGCATCAGTTGGACTTTTAGTTACAACTGCCAACAACATTTTTTCTGCCTTACCGTATTCTTCCAGTTTAAAATAAGACATGGCTATCACCCTGTCTTTGTCAACACATTTTTTACATTTTTGAGCAGCATCAATGGCATTTTGATATTGTCTGTAAGCAAAGTACAAATCCATCAATTCTTTAGCAGCCGTTTCATTTTGGGGATCAAGTTCTAATGCCTTTGTAAAATTCTGCTTTGCAGCATCAGTCTTACGCATTTCAATATTAACTAACCCGTTTTCAACATAGGCATCTACATATCCGGGGTTAAAAGCAATTGCTTTTGCAAAAAGGTCTGATGAAACCAAATAACGTCTTTCAGACTTTTCCGCTAACCCTTTTTTGAAATAGAATGTGGCACTATCAGAACTTTGAGCAAATACAGTAATACAGCAGGGAATCGCTAAAATAAGCGTAAAGATTTTTTTCATAGTATTTTCAGGTACAAAGATTATTCCAATTACTGGAGGATTACCCCTCCTAACGCCGGAAGATGCACATTTATTTCATAAACACCCTTCTTTTTGTCCACTAGTTTTGCTTTTGGTGAGGGGTTAAAAACTTCACCTGTACCCCAGTATTGCTTATTATCGCTGTTGAAAACCTCTGCCCATACCGACTTTCCCTTAACCCTGATCTTCCAGTCACGCCTTACAACCGGCGTTAAATTTAATATAATCAGCATATTGTCTTTTCGGTTCTTACCTTTTCGCATATAAGCAATAACCGATTCGGCCCGTTGGTCTAAATCAACCCACTCAAAACCTTTTGTTTTAAACTGATATTCATAAAGTGAAGGTTCATTTCGATACAGCATATTTAAATCCCTGACACAGTCCTGCATTTGTTGGTGACAATCAAACTTCAACAGCTCCCAATCCAATTCTGTTTTATAATTCCATTCGGTAGTTTGTGCAAACTCGTTACCCATAAACAAAAGCTTGGCACCTGGATGTGTAAACATGTAGGTGTACAATAGGCGCAAGGTTGCAAATTTCTGCCACTCATCGCCGGGCATTTTATATACCATAGGGCTTTTGCCATGCACTACTTCGTCGTGGCTAAAAGGTAACATAAAATTTTCGTCGTAATAATACATCATACTAAACGAAAATTTATCCTGATGAAACTGCCGCATCAGCGGATCCATCTTAAAATAATCAAGTGTATCATGCATCCAGCCCATCATCCACTTCATTCCAAATCCTAATCCATCCTGCCAGGTTGGTTTGGAAACACCCGGCCAATCGGTTGACTCTTCTGCAA
>JBBKXU010000337.1:0-5699 GCA_037969645.1 Ferruginibacter sp.
AGATAATGTGCAAGAGGATTATACAAAATTTGAAGTTCGATATCCGCTTCAACGTTATGCTTTTTTAAAAATTATTGCTGATGGAAAAATTGCTGTCTTTGAATCTTATATCTGGGTTGGCGAACATAAAAGAGTTGAGTACTTTTTTAAAACTAAAGATGGTAAGATTAGTGTCTTCGAATTTGCTGATCGTTTTAATAAAAAAAATACGCTAAAAGAAATATTTGCTGATTGTCCTGCAGTAACTGAAAAAATAAAGGGCTATATAACCGAGGCAAAAGTACTAAAGTGGATAGCGGAATATAATAATTGTGATGTATCTACAACCAATTAATCATTATTAAAATAAAAATGAAGAACCTTGTATATATAGTATTATTGCTTTTTTCCCTTGCCCAGCTTGCCTCCTGCCGTAATAAAACGATTGTGTTACTTACAAAAAAATGGGATTGTGTTCAGGTAGATAATATTGTTCCACCCGATACCAAATTTCTTTCATCCAAAGATTCTGCCAATGCAGAGCAATTAAAAGCTGTACTTACTTCGCTTAACTGGACCTTTAAAGACCGGCTGAAATATGAATGTGCCATAAACGACCGCGTTACCGTGCAAGGCAAATACGAGTTGTTGGAAGATGATAAAATTCTAATCTGCACTTCTGAATCAAAAAAAAGTATTAACAGATATATCATCAAAACACTTACCGAAAACGAACTTGTTTTAGCCGGCAGCGCAGAAAACAATAGTGTAATTATGCATTTTAAACCGAATTAATAATTAAGTAGTTTCTTTGCTCATGGCAATCACCAATAAACTTATTATCATCACTGCTCCATCAGGCGCCGGAAAAACATCCATCACCAGGTACTTGATGAAAAATTTTTCCAAACTGGCATTCTCCATTTCGGCGGCCACACGTAGCCCAAGAGGAAACGAGCAAAACGGTGTTGACTATCATTTTATGAGTGTTGATGATTTTAAAACCAAAATTCAGCATAACGAATTTGTGGAATGGGAAATGGTGTATGAGGGAAAGTATTACGGCACTTTAAAATCCGAGCTGGAACGCATCTGGCAGCAAAATAAAATACCGGTGCTGGATATAGATGTAAAAGGCGCCATTCATGTGCAGCAGCAATATCCAGATAGTTCACTCAGTCTCTTTATTCAAACACCTTCGGTTGAAGAGTTAAAGAAAAGATTAGAAAGCCGCGGTACCGAAACTGCAGAATCGCTGGCAGCCAGGGTTAACAAGGCTGCTTATGAGCTTTCTTTTAAAGATCAGTTCAATTATTTGATAACTAACGACGAATTGCAGCGTGCCTGCAGCGAAGCCGAAACTATTGTAGCTGAGTTTATCAGCAAATAAACCGTTTAAAAACTCTTTCTTATTTTTATAGTATGGAATGGATTGCATTACTAGCCATTATTGTTTCGCTTGCCTTAATAGGTTTTTTTGCGGGGATTGAAATCGCTTTCATATCTGCCAATAAATTATCTATTGAATTAAACCGCAAGCAGGGTACAAAAAGCGGAAAACTCTGGGGTTACTATGCCGACAGGCCTGCACGTTTTATAGGCACGGCGCTGGTTGGCCTCAATCTGGTATTTGTGGTGTATGGTCTGTTGGTGGTTGATATGCTTTCGCCCATCTGGCAATGGATTGAAAAGCACTTGCCTTCTTCCTTCACAGAATCGGTAAAATATATTAAGCTCTTTGTTGAAACAGTGCTTTCAACCTTAATTGTACTGTTTGTGGAGTTTTTCTTCAAAGCTTTTTTCAAGGCCCGTAACAGCAGTATCCTCAGCTCAGGTATAATCAGTTCCATTGTACAGTTTTTTTACTGGCTGTTTTCTTCCATTGGTACTTATCTGGTAAATTTTGCCGAATGGATACTGAAAACATTTCTGGATGTAAAAATCACCAATAAAAAAGACGTTTTCAGCAAAATTGACCTTGAGCATTTTATGCACCAAAGCAAAAATCATGAGGAAGAAGACAGCAACGACTTAAATAAAGAGTTATTTGAGAATGCTTTATCGCTAAGCGATACAAAACTGCGGGAATGCCTGATACCCCGAAAAGAGATTGAAGGCGTAAGCAGCAACAGTACTATTGAAGAGGTAAAGGCAAAATTCATAGAATCTCATTTAAGTAAACTGGTAGTGTATGATGAAAATATTGACAACATAACAGGATATGTTCATCAACTGGATTTGTTTAAAAAGCCTTCAAGTGTAAGTGAAATTTTATTGCCGATACCTACCGTGCCCGAAAGTATGAGTGCATCTGACCTGATGAACAAATTCAGCAAAGACAGAAAATCAATTGCCTGGGTTATTGATGAGTTTGGTGGCACCGCCGGCATTGTAACTATGGAAGATTTGCTGGAAGAAATATTCGGTGAGATAAAAGATGAATACGACACCGAGGAATTTGTTGACAAACAATTAGCCAGCAACGAGTTTATTTTTAGTGGACGAATGGAACTGGACCTGATAACCGAAAAATACGATTTGGTTTTTCCTGATGATGAAGAAACCGAAACATTGTCGGGCTATATTATCAAAAATCATGAGCAGATTCCTAAACTGAAAGCACATATCATTATTGGCAATTACGAGATTGACATTTTAAACGTGAGTGATACACGCATAGAAATGGTAAAACTTAAAGTTTTGAAATAGTTTTAGCTCATCCTAAAAAGAAAGCCAGAAAGAAAAAATAATACTATGCCTTTCGACAAACCTTCTCGTATCAGGTTTATCATTTTCGTTACATTAATAATCTTATTTGCAGCTGCTGTTCTTTTCTTTAGCTGGCATGACCATACAAAGGAATAACGCAGGAGGTATAAATTTACACTAAACAGTATATCTTACTTACATGATTATAGCCATTAACACCAGGTTGAGGAAAGAAGAACAGCCAGAAGGTTATGAAAACTTCCTGTTTGGAATACTGAACCGCTTAACTGAAAAATATCCCGAGCATCAGTTTCTGTATATTTTTGATAAGCTTTACGATACCAAACAGCCTTTCGCAAAAAATGTACAGCCCGTTATTGCCGGCCCCGAAACCAGGACCAGCCTGCGTTTACAATACTGGTTCAATTATAAGATACCAGCTGTTTTACGCAAACACAAGGCCGATGTTTTTGTAAGTATGGAAGGCATCTGCTCTCTCCGTACTAAAAAACCGCAATGCCTTTTAATCAATGATTTAAGTTTTTTGCAAAAATCTTTACCGGTAAATAAGTCACAGGCTAGATTTTTTAAAAGACTGACACCATCTTTTTTGATTAAAGCAAAATCTATTGCATCCGTTTCATTGATTTCAAAATTGAAGATTGCTGAACAGTATAATTTACATGCTGATGATATAACTGTTATTAGTCCCGGCATTGATGACATCTTTAAACCCATGGAATGGACAGAAAAAGAGACTGTAAGGGAAAAATATACCGAAGGCAAAGCCTATTTTTTATTCAGCGGCAACACAAATATGCACAGCAATCTCATCAACCTGTTAAAAGCATTTTCGTTTTTTAAAAAAAGACAGAAAAGCGAAATGATGCTCCTGATTGCTGGCAATACCGACGAATCGTTTAAAAAAGAGTTGAAAACCTATAAATACAGAAATGAATTAAGGTTGCTGGAAAATGTAGAGCCCCAAGAACATGCAAATATTATGGCTGCCGCCTATGCACTAGTTTACCCTGTTTTATATGATGACATTGCTCTGGCTCCTTTACAAGCCATGCAATGCGGCGTTCCAGTTGTTACAAGCAATACCAGCCGCTTGCAATCTGTTTGCGGTGAAGCGGCTTTATATGCCGATCCAAACAACTTTGAAGATATTGCCGAAAACATGATGCTTGTTTTTAAAGATGAGGATATGTGCAGCAAAATGGCAAATACAGGCAAAACCATTGCCCGCCAATATAATTGCGATAAATCGGCCGATTTACTTATGCAATCCATTCTTAAAGCGTTCAATAATTAATTTCAGTTAATTTTGCGTCTCACAAAAGAAAACACGGTGGATTATGAATCAATCAACAATAAAAATTGACGTACTGCTCGACCCCAATAAAGTACCCGAACAAATAAACTGGGTTGCCAGCGACAGTACAGCCAATATGGTGCAAAAAGCTAAAGCCATGAGCGTAGCTTTTTGGGATGGCACCGATAAAACAGCTTTAAGAATTGACCTCTGGACAAAAGATATGATGGTGGATGAAATGGCCGACTTTTACTACCAGATGTTGATGAGTATGGCCGATACTTTTAAAAGAGCTACCCAACAACAGGAAATGAGCGATGACATGAAAAAATTTGCAAAAGAGTTTTTTGATAAATTCAGGGCGATACAGTTGAAGGAGCAGAAGTAGGCGGGGGTTAGGAGATAGGACATAGGAAAGCATTAAATTAAATGCTGTTCAACCAAATGACCAATACCCCAACACTAGTAAGAAATTAAACACTAAAAAATACTACCATGAGTTTAGAAATACAGATAATGACCGAAATGAAAGAGGCCATGAAAGCCAAGAACGAAGGGGTTCTGCGGGCATTGCGTGCTATTAAAGCCGAGATCATTAAGGCGAAAACCGACCCCGGTGCAGGTGGCGAAATTGACGAAGCTACTGAACAGAAGTTTTTACAAAAAATGATGAAGCAGCGCAGAGACTCTCTGGAAATTTTTGAAAAGCAAGGTCGTGAAGACCTGGCTGTAAAAGAAAAAGAAGAGATGGCGGTGATAGAAAAATTTCTGCCCAAGCAATTAGACGAAGCAGAACTTAAAGAAATCATTAAAAAAATAGTTACCGAAACTGGCGCCGCTACTCCCGCCGATATGGGCAAAGTAATGGGCGTTGCCAGCAAACAATTAGCAGGCAAGGCTGATGGAAAAATGATTAGTGGAATTGTTAAAGAATTACTCGCCGGATAGATTTTAGTTATCTTGAAGGCAGATAAAATTTTGTATGCTGATAGATTTCGTATTTGCAGTTTTACTGGTTGTTGCCATTTTTAGGGGATATCGAAAAGGACTAATCGTAGCTGTTTTTTCAATTATTGCATTTATTATTGGCCTGGCTGCTGCTTTAAAACTTTCGGCTGTAGTGGCTGATTACTTAAAAGACAGTATAAGCATATCAGCCAAATGGATGCCATTTCTGGCATTTGCACTGGTGTTTTTTGGGGTCGTTTTGTTGGTAAGGCTTGGAGCCAAATTAATTGAAAAGAGTTTTCAGGTTGCTATGCTGGGCTGGGTTAACCGCATAGGCGGTATCCTCTTTTATGCAGTATTATACCTCATCATTTTGAGCATTTTCCTTTTTTATGCCGAAAAATTGCAATTACTGCAACCTTCAGCCATCCAAAGTTCGCAATCTTATAATTTTATACAGCCCTGGGGCCCCATGGTAATGGACAGTTTTGGCAAGCTTATTCCTTTATTTAAGGACATGTTTACCGAGCTGGGCGACTTTTTTAATTCGCTGTCAAACAAAATTTCGCATTAATTTCAGGCATTATCTTATTTAACGTAATTTTAGCCCGGATCGTCGATTTCATAATCATTAGATTGAGATGGCGATTTATATTTAAACAATTTGAATTTAAGAATGAGTTACGAAATTAAACAAGACGGAAAATTTAGTTTTATAGAAGAGGGTGAAGGTGAACCGCTGATG
>JBBKXU010000338.1:0-2889 GCA_037969645.1 Ferruginibacter sp.
TATCGCAACCCAAATTCGCAGAGATATAGTTAGAATGGTACATGCCGTACAAAGTGGCCACCCAGGTGGATCACTGGGTTGTACCGAGTATTTTACTGCTTTATATTTTGAAGTAATGAAGCATGATCCAAAATTTAATATGGATGGAGTGGGCGAAGACCTCTTCTTTTTAAGCAACGGGCACATTTCACCAGTTTTTTATAGTTCACTGGCACGTAGCGGATATTTTCCTATTGAGGAATTAAATACATTCAGAAAGATTGACAGTCGCTTGCAGGGCCATCCAACTACGCATGAGCATTTACCGGGTGTACGTATTGCCAGCGGATCGCTGGGGCAGGGTATGAGTGTGGCGGTTGGTGCCGCTTTAGCTAAAAAGTTGAATAACGACCATAATATAGTTTACTCTTTACATGGTGATGGTGAACTGGATGAAGGTCAAAACTGGGAAGCTATTATGTTTGCGGCTCATAAAAAAGTTGATAACCTGATTGCCACCATTGATTTTAACGGTCAGCAGATTGACGGTCCAACCGATGAAGTAATGTCGTTGGGAAGCCTTAAAGCAAAATTTGAAGCTTTTGACTGGAAGGTGTTAGAGATGGAAGGCAATGACATGGACGCCGTGGTTGCCGGTTTAAACAATGCTAAAACATTTGTTGGCAAAGGCAAACCCATTGTTATTTTAATGAAAACAGCCATGGGCAAGGGTATTGATTTTATGGAAGGAACCCATGAGTGGCATGGTATTGCTCCCAATGATGAGCAACTGGAAAAGGCTTTGACACAATTACCCGAAACATTAGGTGACTATTAATAATTCTCTCTAAGCCATTAGAGTCTAAATTCCCCCTTAAGGGGGCTAGGGGGTATGAAAATAATTCCACTAAGTGAAGGCGCATTTACAATTGATGGTACGAAAAAATTTGTTCCTTTTAACACTGCTAAAGACGATTTACAACAGCGCCCCGTTGGCAGTTTGCTGGTAGAGATTCAGCCCTTTGCAATCATCACTTCAAAAGATATTATTGTTATTGATACCGGGCTTGGATTTAATATGCCTGATGGTACTTTACAAATTCATCAAAATTTATTGAACAATGGCATTGGCCCTATGGAAGTAACCAAAGTTTTATTAAGTCACTTACATAAAGATCATGCAGGAGGTATTTATAAGACTGATGAATTGCTTAAGCAGAAATTCTTAAGTTTTCCTAATGCCACTTATTATGTGCATAAAGATGAAATAGAATTTGCTAATAAAAAAGGTGCGCCATCGTACAACATATCTGATTTTGAAGGGTTGGAAAACAGTGACCAGATTGTTTTGCTGGAAGGCGATGGCAAGATTGATGATTATATAACTTATCAGGTAACCGGCGCTCACAGTCAATACCATCAGGTATTCTGGATTGAAGAAGAAGGGCAAAAAATATTCTTTGGTGGCGATGTGGCACCACAATTACAGCAAATGAAAAACAAGTTTATTGCCAAGTATGATTTTGATGGCCGTAAATGTATGGAGCTACGCCAGCAGTGGTGGGAACTGGGAGAGGTGGAGCAATGGACGTTTTTATTTTATCATGATATTAAGACGCCGGTGTTTTCTTTTTAATTTTTCGAACTTAATTAAAATACAAAAGCCGCAAACTAAATTTGCGGCTTTGCGATATATAAGCTTCTTTGTATAAAAATTATCTTAACCTGTGCAGATAGTCATTATTCTTAAACTGTGTTTGAATATCTTTCAAATCTCTTAGAATACTGGCATCTACCAATGTGCCTGAGGTTTCTAATAAGAAACCACCAATCAGTTCGTTTTCCACTTTAGTTTCAATTTCAAAAGTTTGTCCGGGTGTTGCAGTTGCTTTTACATTGGCCATGATAGCGTTCAGCATTTCATCGCTGATAGGATCAGCAGTTGTAATTTTTACTTTATGAATATTGCGGAGTTGGTTAAACTGGTCTATATAAGTTGTAGCTATTTCAGGTAAATTGGTCTCCCTGTTTTTTCTAACCAGCAATTGAATAAATGCACTGGTTAATACACTAACTCTTTCTTTAGTGATCGACTCAATAATACTACCTTTTGCAGTTGGTTTAATAACCGGACTGCGTAGCATATTCACAAAATCGGGATTGCTCTTGCAGATTTTGTGAATCCATTTCATATCGGCACATACGGCATCTACCTGATTTTGTTCTGTTGCCAAATCAAGTAAACTTTTTGCGTAACGGCCTGCTAAACGTGGATTGTTCATTTTCTTCAATTATGAATGAAGAATTAAGAATTAAGAATTGGTTGAGCAAAATGCAGCTCATTCTTAATTATTAATTCATAATTTTTAATTCAACTTAACTTCCGCAGCCAGGGTTTTAATATAATCTTCCTGCTGTGCTTTATTGCTTAATTCTTTACGCAATACTTTTTCACTTACTTCCAGTACCAAGCTACCTACCGTGTTTTTAATTTCGGTTAGCGCAGCCATTTTTTGGTTGGTAATTGACGCATGGGCATCAGCAATGATTTTGGCTGCCTGAACTTTGGCTTCATCCTTGGCATCATTGATCATTTTGTCCTTGGTTTCCTTGGCTTCTTTGATCATGATGGCTCTTTCTTCACGTGCTTGGGTAAGAATGGTTTCATTGTCATTCTTCATCTGCGCCATTTCAAGCTTTATCTTTTCGGCGGTAGCCAAAGAATCAGCGATGTTTTTTTCACGTTCTGCCAATCCGCCAAGTATCATTGGCCAAGCATATTTCTTTAATAGAAAAAATACGACTAGGAAAGCTAGAAGTGTCCAGATAATAAGGCCAAAGGCCGGTGTTAATAATTGCATTTTATAGTATTTATAAAATAAAAAAATTCTGAGTTAACCATTTCTCGAC
>JBBKXU010000339.1:0-4615 GCA_037969645.1 Ferruginibacter sp.
ACAACAAGACTATTTGGCCCGGCGAATGGCAGAGATTATACAGCCAATTGATGCTGATTTTGCGGCAACAGTAATATCGAAACTAAAAGATTTTAATAAACTATATGCCTTTGAACAAAACAGAGATACGATCGGATTTGGTTTACAGCTGAAAGAATTCCTTGGTTTTATAGAGCAATACAACACTCTTTTATTAAACAATAAAATACGTTTACTAGTGCTGAATAATACAGAGAACGAGCTAGCAGCGCTACACAAAACCATAGAAATATTTAGAACTACTTATTCTGCTATTCAATTTGGCGATATGATGGGATGGCCCGCCAGTGCAAACTTTAGAGATAAATCACTTTTTGAAACGGTAAAATGGCTGAAGGAAAAAAATCCCAAAGAGAAAATTATTATATGGGCACAAAACAGTCATATTGAAAACAAAACCAAACCAAATTATAATGTAAAATGGATGGGGCATTATTTAAAGCAGACCTATGGAGCTAAGTATTACTCCATTGGGGCTGTGGTTTACAGCGGTAAAAATTTAACCTATAATGGAACAGTTGATTTTGAACATAGTTCACCAGATTATCTGGCTTATCATTTAAATAAGTTTGGGAAAGAAAAGTTTGTTATGGACCTGAGCGATTATAAAAAAGATGATTTCACAAATCAACTGCTTAAAGGAATGGAAAATAACGGAGCTACAGCATCATTTATAGCAAGAGATCGTTTTGATGGGTTGTTATTTATTAAATACAGTGATGTACCAAGACTTCTTAAAAAGTAATCTAGTTAGTGCAGGAGGGAGATAAAGTGCAATTATTATTTCTTACTAATTCCCGGCGAAGGGCGTACCGAAAATGCCTACTGCCAGTTCGGCCCAGACAAGAATAAAGGCAACTATAATTGTACCACAAATAATAATTCTGGTTTTTGTTTTCGTAAACTTCCTTAAAACAAACTCACATACCAGGCCGGTACCAAACAATAAAACAGCAGCTACAGCAAAATCAATAGAATCCCAGTTCACTTCGTTTGTAAACTTCATCGCTATTAAAGGGATAAGTAACAGCAGCGATGCTGTAAGCAGGATAGCAAAAAGTCTTGTATTTTTTTTAATCATTAAAAGCCATATTGATTCGTTAAGCAAAGATAAAAATACTTTGCCTGCCTTAGTCGGTTATTGTTTTTACTTTTTCGTGTAAGCCAATTTCAGACTAAGACTGCTTGTTAGTTTCACAACCGGCATGGCTTCGGTTAAATACGAAACAAATTAAGATTACAGTATATAAACTTATGCTACTTATTCATTATCAACGTATTGGAAAAGCCGATAGGGCGTGCAATAATTTTTCGGTTTTATCCGTTTTGCCGATGTAGAAATTGAATCAATATCCTAAATCTTACACATTCATGAAACCTTTGTACGCTTTGCTGTTTGCTGCGGTTGTTTTTTTATCAGCTTTTCAAACTTTGTCGGCACAATTACCTGGCTTTATTAACCGGCAGGCTACAAGTCCTGCAGGTAGAACCGTTCTCGATCCTAATGGAGATGGCTACACTTCGGCTACTATTGCTGGTTTTGGCAACGACGATGTTACTAATTCTGAATTGTTGTACAGCGGTATCAGAGCCTATTCTATAGAGCCCTATGGCGATTTAAGACGTGGCCCCAATCACAATTATTCTGATTTTGTTCCCGATGCGTCGGGTAATGGTGTTTACCACAGGTTTTCAACTGCCCAGAACATGATGTTCAGGATGCGTATGGGCTCTATTATGCCCGGTTCCAAGGGGTACAGCATTTTAATGGATACTGACGGCAAATTTGGCGCCACAGGCCCAAATGCCGATCCAAATTATCAGCCTACAACCACAGGTACAAATGGTAATCCTGGTTTTGAAATTGAAATAGTACTGGAAACCAACTTTCGTATTGCCATTTATAATGTTGATGGAACATCCTCACCGGTATTAGTCAAACAATACCTTAACTGGCAGGAAATGTCGCAGATATCTGTTGCGTCAACCAACGATGATGGTGATCCCGATTTTTTGATTGATTTTTATTTTCCGTTTGCCGATTTACAGGCGGCACCGTTTAATCTCACTGTAGCATCTCCTATCAGAATGACAGCTACTACAGTTATGTCGCCACAGGCTGCTACTGGTGGCCCACGTTCAGATATTTACGGTACAGCAGGAGATAGCTATGAAGATTTTATATTGGGGCAGCCAGCCTGTAATATTTTTGTGATGCCATTAACCTGTCCAACGGCAATGTGTACAGCTGCACCAGCGGTAAATTCACCTATCAGCACAGGTACAGTTAATATCACCGGCACATGGGCTAAATCTGCACTAACAGGCGCCGCAAACACAGCTACAATTACAATATATAAAAATGGAGGAGTTATTGGAACGGTTACAAACGTTAGTTCAGGTGCAGGTTGGACTTTAAATAGTATTGCCCTTATTAACGGAGATATAATTACTGCAAGAGCTCAGGCTACAGCCGAAAGCATGTGCCTTACCAGCAATGCAGTGGCCGCATCAACCTGCAATGCCGCTAACCGGCCTGCCACGCCTTTATTAACCTGCGCCAGCGGCAGCAAAGGATTGGAAGGAACTAATTTAAGTTCAAACTGGACCGTGCATGTAGACAATATTACACGGAATGTATTAGACAACAATGTGAGTAACGGCACGGGTTTATTTGCTGCACCAACAGGTACCAGTCCAAATATGACCTGGTTATTTTCTGGTGGATGCAGTTCGGGAGCGCCGTTAACTTCTGGTTCATACAAAGTGTATTATATTAATAACATCAATGGCTGTTCATCGTTGCCTGCCTATTTTTGTGCTGCCGGTAATGGAGCTAATGCGCTTGGAGGTACATTGGCTGTGCCTGTCATTACGTCTCCTGCAAACAGTGTATTTACTACTGCTACTAAAACTATTACCGGTACAACAGATGTCAATGCAACGGTTTTTCTTTTCATCAATAGTACTAGCGTACAAACTACTACAGCATCTGGTGCAGGGGCGTTTACATTTTCGGGACTTAACTTAATAAATGGTCAGCAGTTATACCTAGTTGTTGAACTGAATACAGGTACCGTAACAACCAGTAAATGTGCCAATCAAACGGCTGCTTTCACAGTTAGCTGCTACAGTCAGCCACCAATAATTAATGCTGATAATAATAACCAAATTTCGGCAGGTCTGCCCATTTCGGGTACTTCTATAGAACTCGTTGGAACAACTATACGTGTGTACACTTCAACAAACACATTAATTGCAACAGCAACTGTGCAGGCAAATGGTTCATGGTCAACAGGCAATGCAGGTACATTACCTGCAACGTATAATGCACTTGCTGCAACTTCTTATTATGCAAATGCACAAAACGGAACCTGCAGCGTAAGTACTAACTCGGCTACTTATGCAGCCAGTACCCCTACAGCATCTGGCCGTTGTGGTAGCATTACCGGCCCGGTTAGTTCGGGAGTGGCTACTATTTCGGGTACACTAACGGGTTCGTTCACCACATCAACCGTTAATCTTTATTTAGATGGAGAACTTATAGGAACTACAACTACCAATGGTACCGCATGGGGACCAATAACTGTTAACTCAACAATTACAAATACGCTGTATGCAAATGGTGTTTTGAGCATCGGTGTTCGTGAAAGTGGTAAACAGGAAGTTGCCTGCCCGGCATCGGCACTGGCCATACAATGCACGCCCACACCAACAGCACCGGTTTATACTTTAAGTGCCAATAATGTTAACCAAAACCAAACTATTACCTGTACAATTACCAATGCCGTAATTGGTACTTTTTATGCGCTTTCAGATTCGACCAGCGGGCAGTCTTATGGTCAGGGTAAATGGGCAATTACTAATGGAAACCTGGAGCTTGTAACAAATGCTTTTACTGCCCCAGGGACTTATAAAATAAAAGTAAGTTCAACTTCACTGTCGGGTTTAACAGTTTGCAAAGCGGTTTCGCCATCAACCACCGTAGTAGTTAATCCGCTGGCCCTGCCTTTGTCTTTAATTGATTTTAAAGGCAGAAAACAAAGTGCAGGAAATCTGTTGGAATGGGTTACCGAAAAAGAGTTTAATGTAAATCGTTTTGAAATAGAAAGAAGCAGTAACGGACAGGTTTATAATAAGCTGGATAAAGTTGTGGCATCAGGAAATAATCAGGCAAGAGTTTCTTATAATTTTACTGACGTTTCACCATTAAGTAACATAAATTATTACCGCTTAAAAATGATTGACAATGATGGTAAGTTTACTTACAGTAAAGTGATAGCTATTTCGGGCAATCAGACTGATAATATGGCCATAGATAAAATAAGACCGAATCCTTTTACAGACTTTATTAATATAGAATTTACATTACAACTATCGCAACCCATAACTATTCAGTTGATTGACATCACAGGTAAGATAGTTGCGACTAGAGGGTTTACGGGTAAAGCAGGTGCCAATTTGATAAATTACAATGCATTAACGGGACTGGCAGCAGGCATTTATTGTTTAAGGATAACTTCGGCAGATACAGTAGTGCAACAAAAATTGATGAAGAAATAAATTAAGATTTAAA
>JBBKXU010000340.1:0-11641 GCA_037969645.1 Ferruginibacter sp.
TATAAAAATAATTATTAGTAATTAGGGAAAAGTTACTAAACACCGTAAAAACAGTTGGTTTTTATAAAATTTTTTAATTTAAATAACTGATAATCAGCATCTATATGATACTTATAACAAACATAATAGTAAATATAACAGGTGTAATAGTAAAACTATTTTTCTTAGCTTGATTTTTATATTATTCTGCTGTTTATATTCGCCTCCTAAAACTTATTTACAATATGAGAAAAATTTTAACCTTGTTGCTATGCACGACTCTTTTTAGTCAGTTTGCACTAGCCCAAGCCAAAACAATTACCGGTAAGGTAGTTGATGAAAAAGGCGATGCCATTTCGGGTGCGTCGGTAATGCTTAAAGGCACCAAAACTGGTACCGCCACCAATGCTGAAGGTATTTATACCATTAGTGTACCAGCAGCGGCAAAAACACTTGTTATTACAGCCTTAAACATGAAACCGCAGGAATTGTCTATTGGCGCTTCGGCATCAATTAATGTTTCTATGGCTCCTACGGCTGCTTCTTTAGAAGAAGTTGTTGTTGTAGCTTATGGAACTGCCAAAAAAGAAACCCTAACCGGTTCTGTTGGTACCATTAAGGCGGCTGATATAGCAAAGCGCCCAATCACCAACGTTATGAATGCCATTGAGGGAGCAATTCCCGGCGTTGTTGTTGGTTCTTCTAATGGTCAGCCAGGATCTTCTCCTTCTATTCGTATTAGAGGATTTGGCTCAATCAACGCAACATCACAGCCGTTATTGGTAGTTGATGGTGTTCCTTACGCAGGTGGTACTTCTAATATTAACCCTGATGATGTGGAAACTACTACGGTATTGAAAGATGCTGCTGCAACCGCTTTGTTTGGTTCAAGAGGTGCCAATGGTGTAATTATGATTACAACAAAAAAAGGTCAGAAAGGAAAAAATAATATCTCTGTAAGAATATTGCAAGGCGTTTCTAAGAGAGGCTTGGCAGAGTACGACAGATTAAATGCACATCAATACTATCCCATTCTTTGGGAAGCATATCGTAACTCATTGGTTTACCCGGCTACAGGTACAGGTATTTCTTATGATAGTGCCAGTCGTGTTGCATCAGGTTTAACTACACGTACCGGAATACAGGGATTATTACTTTATAATCCGTTTAATGTTGCCAATAATGCTATCGTAGGTGTTGATGGAAAAATTAACCCATCTGCTAGTTTATTGTATCGTGATGATCTTGACTGGACAAATGAAGTAATGCGTACAGGAACCAGAGGTGATTATAACATCAATTTCAGCGGCGGATCGGATAAATCAGATTACTTCATGTCTTTGGGTTATCTGGATGATAAAGGTTTCACCATCAGATCTGATATGAAAAGATATTCAGCCAGGTTAAATGTAAATGTTCAACCAAAAACATGGCTTAAAACCGGTTTGAATATTTCCGGAAACCATACTATTTCTAACCAGGCAAGTGATGGTGGAAGTACAAGTTTTGTAAATCCATTTTTCTTTTCACGTAATGTTGGGCCCATCTATCCTGTATATGCTCATAATATGACAACAGGAGATTATTTACTTGACGCTAACGGTAAAAGATTTTGGGATCTTGGAAATATGAATGGAACAATGGGCGTAAGCAACAGACCAAGTGGTGGTTTTGCAGGGCGTCATACATTAGCCGAAACAAGTTTAAACGAATTAAACTTTAGAAGAACAGTTGTTAGTGCAAGAAATTATGTAGATGTCATTTTACCACTGGGCTTTAAATTTACAAATAATATAGCTGTAGATTTCCAAAACCAGACTGATGCATCTTTCGAAAATACTTTAGTAGGTGATGGTGCACCGGGTGGCCGTTCATCACGTGAAACAGGTGCTGTTACAAGCGTTACGCTGAGCCAGTTACTGAACTATAACAAAAAATACCGTAGCCATCGTATTGATGTTTTGGCCGGTCACGAGACTTACAATTTGCTTGAATCGGGTCAAAGAGGTTTTAGACAAAACCAATCATTATCGGGCAATACTGAGTTGAACAACTTTACAATTATCAATGCTGCCACATCTTATCAAGATAGGTATCGTGTAGAAAGTTATTTGTCGAGAGTAACTTATGATTACAACAGTAAGTATTTTGTTTCGGGTAGTTTCCGTAGAGACGGTAATTCACGTTTTGCTCCCGAGTCTAGATGGGGTAGTTTCTGGTCTGTAGGTGGTGGCTGGAATTTAGATAAAGAAAACTTCATGAGAAATGCCAAATTCGTTAATCAGTTAAAACTAAGAAGCACTTATGGTGTTGTAGGTGTGGCTGATGGAATTGGATATTACGCATACCAGGGCTTATACAATTTTGCAAATAATGCAAATGAGCCCGGTATTGTTCAAAGCCAGAGCGCTTATTTAAACAGAGAGCTTACCTGGGAAACCAATACACAGTTTGACATTGGCGTAGATTTCAGTTTATTCAAAAACAGGATCAGCGGTTCAATTGAATACTATGACAGACGTTCGAAGGATTTGCTATTTGAAGTGCCACAACCTTTATCAAGTGGTGCATTAACAGTAAACCAGAACACGGCTACCATGTTTAATAAAGGATATGAATTGCAGTTGAGCGCAGATGTTGTTAAATGGAAGGGTGCTACCTGGAATATGAATGTAAACTTATCTACGGTAAAAAACCAGATTACCAAAATGCCGGAAACGGTTCCTAAATTTGTTACCGGTACAAAACAATATGAAGTTGGTTCTTCTGTTTTTGAGTATTGGTTGCGTACTTATTATGGAGTTGACCCTACTGATGGAGCAGCTTTATATGTAGCTAACAATACAGCGCCAAGCGCTACCAGAAGATTGATTGTTAATAAAGCCGGTGGAACTGACACGGTTACTACTGCCATTGCAAATGGTAAATTTGAATACCAGGGTACTGCTATTCCAGACTTTTACGGAAGTTTCACTCAGTCTTTATCATACAAAGGTTTTAACGTAAGCGCATTATTTACTTTCCAGGTAGGTGGAAAAACTTACGATAACAACTGGGCAGCATTAATGTCGTCAGGTAATTATGGCGGTGCTTTATCATCAGAAATTTTAGGCAGATGGGAAAAACCAGGTGACATTTCTAATATTCCAAGAATGGACGTTGGACGCACTGCTGATTTTAATGGTGCTTCTTCAAGATGGTTAATAGATGCATCGTATTTTAACATACGTAATGTGAACATATCTTATAATTTACCAAAGAACCTGGTAAACAGATTAAAGATCGGTAGCGCACAGATATTCCTTAGTGCAGAAAACCTGTCATTTAATTCTAAGAGAACCGGCTTAAACAACCAACAGGCTTTTTCTGGCGTAACTTCTAATGCATATCCCCCTGCCAAAGTGCTTACAACAGGGTTAACATTAAACCTATAAAATAAACAACAATGAAAAAATATATTTTAACAACTGCGGTATTGGTATCACTCGGTATATCTTCTTGTAAGAAAACCTTTCTGGATACTTTTCCAACCACTTCGGTGGCCGCTGTAGATGCATTGGCGAGTACGCAAAATGCAATTGCAGCCTTAAACGGAATTCACCGTGTTATGTACACCCAGTACGATGCACAAGGACAGTCAGGTGAAGGTGCTTGTAATTTATTCAGGGATTATATGGGTGAAGACCTTGTATACCCTTTAGCATCTGGAAGTACCGGTCATATTACCTGGTACAGGTGGCAGAACCACATCAACGTTAGTGCTGGTGATATGCGTTTTGTATATCGTTTTTACTACCGTTTAATTTCTAATGCCAATGTTTTAATTAATGGTATTGATGGAGTGCCAGGTCCGGAAGCTGATAGAAAAATGATCAAAGGTCAGGCATTAACTTACAGAGCCTGGGCTCATTTTCAACTAGTACAACTTTATGGCAAGCGTTATGATGCTGCGGCAATACCTAATACTCAATTGGGCGTTCCTATTATGCTTGAAAATACGCTTATTGGGCAGCCAAGAGCTACCGTAGAGGAAGTGTACACTCAAATAAACAAAGATTTGACTGATGCAGAACCTTTGCTTACAGGTTACGTACGTAGCGGAACTGCTGCCAAATCAAATTTTGATGTAAAGGTTGTACTGGGTATAAAAGCCCGTGTTGCTTTAACTATGGGTCTTTGGGAAGCTGCAGCAACTAATGCCGCTTCAGCCAGAGCAGGATATAATTTGATGTCAAATGCTGAATACCTTTCTGGTTTTAACAACATTAGCAACCAAGAGTGGATTTGGGGTAGCCGTCAGATATCTGATCATAACACATTCTTCTTTTCATACTTTGCATACATTTCATGCAATTTCAATTCTACAGTTATACGTACGCAGCCAAAAGCTATGAATCAAAATTTATGGATTTCTATTCCAACAACTGATATCCGTAAAAGCGTATTCGATGGCAATATTGGGGCTGCCAACACAACACCTGTACCTCCAGGAGGTGCTAAAGTGCGTTACCAGAATAAAAAGTTTTTGGCAAGCAGCGATGCACTTAGCATAGGTGATGTACCTTATATGCGTGCTGCCGAAATGTTTTTAATAGAAGCAGAAGCAAGAGCAAGACAAGGTGGAGCTCAAACACTAGCCGCTCAACAAGCTTTATTCACTATAGTTAAAAACAGAAATCCAAGTTATGTAATGAGCACAAGCTCCGGACAAACTTTGATTGATGAAATATTATGGAACAGAAGAGTTGAGTTTTGGGGAGAAGGTTTCAGATTTACCGATTTGAAACGTTTAAATCTTCCAATGAGCAGAGCAGGAATTCCAAATCACCTGATTGCATTAACAGTAGTTACTACTGTACCCGCTGGTGATAATCTTTGGCAGTTCTTATTCCCACAGGATGAGATGAATACCAATCCGGCCATGATACAAAACCCGCTTTAAGATATTCAACAATCCAATTTTAAAAGAAGGCTGTCTCATATGAGACAGCCTCTTTTTTTGCTCAACCTTACTGCAGCAATAAGTGACTGATGCTTATGCTGCCAATAAAATTTTTATGGATTGTTTTGCTGGCCGGCTTTAAATTTTTCGATTTGCTCAGGTGTTAATATGGCTTGTATTTTTTGTGCCTGCTGCCTTTGCAAATCCCTCAATTGTTTTTTCTTTTCCTGATCGGATAACTGCGTATTATTCTCGATTGCTTCTTTTGCAACTTTATTCGCCTGCATTAATTCTTTCAATTTTGCCCGCTGTTCTCTGGTAAGATCCAAATTTTTCATTCGCTCTCTGCGACTTTGCTTATCTACCTTATTATCGGTTTCCACTACAGCCACAGCCGAATCTTCTTTTATGGCAACAGGTTTTCTTTCAATCTGTGCGGATGAGGTTAAGGTTGTTAAAAGAAGAACAGAAATAATACCCTGTATTTTCATGTGTATAATTTTTCTGAATAATAGATATTGTTTTAAGGCTGAAGTTTAATTTGAGTTATAAAAAAAATATCCCACAAAGTCGCAGAGGGCACAAAGCTTATATTATTTACTTTGGGGCTTTAGCGTCTTTGTGGGACAATCTTTCGAAATTGCTCAGGACGAGAAAAAACTATCTTAAGAAAAGCAGCTCTCTGTACTTAGGCAATAACCAACAAGCATCGTCAACCAGCAGCTCCAGCTTATCAACATGATAGCGAATGATATCAAAATACTTGCCTTTTACATTATCGCAATAAGCAATGGCCATCTTACGGGTATCTTTTATTTCGTTGGCTTTTTTTCTCTCTCCTATCATCTTCTCTACATTATCACTTACAATATTGATATGCTCACTTATTTTTTCAAGTACCTGCTTTTGATTGGCGTATGATTTTTCAGATAAACCGGCTTCCTTTAAACCAACAATATTTTTAATTAAAACATTCTGGTATTTAATGGCCGATGGTAGTATAAAAGTAGTTGCCATATCCCCCATTACACTTGCTTCAATTTGCACTTTTTTAATGTAAGCTTCCAGCATAATCTCATGGCGTGCTTCTAATTCAGGATGACTATAAATTTCGTTGTTGCTAAATAAATCCTTCGTTTTATCAGTAACATAAGCATCCAACGCAAGCGGTGTGGTTTTTACATTTGGTAATCCTCGCTTTTTTGCTTCTTTTTCCCAGGCATCACTGTAACCATCCCCTTCAAATAAAACAGATTTACTCTCTACTATATACTTTTGAATCACCTGCATGATGGCAACCTCTTTCTTCTCCCCTTTTTCAATCAAACCATCAACATCAGTCTTAAAACTCCTTAAAGTTTCGGCCATAATCGCATTAAGGGCTGTCATTGAATTGGCGCAATTGGCAGATGAGCCTACTGCACGGAATTCAAATTTATTACCAGTAAATGCAAATGGTGAAGTACGATTTCTGTCGGTATTGTCAAGCATTAGTTCAGGAATACTTTTATGAATATCGAGTTTCAACATGGCTTCATCCTGCTCGTCAAATTTATCACCTACCCTTACTTCAATTTCATTCAACACTTCGGTTAAATATTTACCGATAAAGATGGATATGATAGCAGGCGGCGCTTCATTAGCTCCCAGCCTGTGATCGTTGCCGGCACTGGCTATAGAAGCCCTTAGCAGATCGGCATAGTCATGCACAGCTTTAATGGCATTCACGAAAAATGCAAGAAACATTAAGTTTGTCTTGGGCGTTTTACCAGGAGCTAAAAGGTTAACACCGGTATCTGTTGCCAAACTCCAGTTATTGTGTTTACCACTACCGTTTATTCCGGCAAATGGTTTTTCGTGTAACAAACATTTAAGACCGTGACGCTTGGCAACACGATCCATAATATCCATCAACAAAGTATTGTGATCAACCGCCAGATTAGTTTCTTCGAAAATGGGCGCACACTCAAACTGAGCAGGTGCTACTTCATTATGACGGGTGCGAATGGGGATACCCAACTTATAACTCTCTTGCTCATAATCACGCATGAAAGCAAAAATTCTTTCCGGTATAGCACCAAAATAATGGTCATCTAACTGCTGGCCTTTTGCAGGCGCATGGCCAAAAACGGTGCGACCGGTTAAAAGCAAATCCGGCCTTGTGTTTGCCAAACCGGCATCAATTACAAAATACTCCTGCTCCCAACCTAAGGTTGCAGTAACCTTGGTTACATTTTTATCAAAATACTGGCATACATCAACAGCAGCTTTATCTAAAGCCACCAAAGCTTTTAATAAAGGGGTTTTAGTATCCAAAGATTCTCCCGTATAAGAAACGAATATGGTAGGGATGCACAAAGTTTTGCCCTGGCCAATTTCCATGATAAAAGCAGGAGAAGACGGATCCCAGGCCGTATAACCTCTTGCTTCAAAAGTCGCCCTTAAACCACCACTTGGGAATGACGATGCATCAGGCTCCTGCTGAATTAAAGCACCAGCTTCAAATTCTTCTAAAGGCGTGCCGTCAGATTTTAATGTGAAAAACGAATCATGCTTCTCGGCTGATAAACCCGTTAACGGTTGAAACCAATGTGTAAAATGAGTTACGCCTTTTTCTTCGGCCCAAACACGCATGCCGTTGGCAATACGTGCACCCATATTACGGTCAATTTTTTTATGCCCCTTTGTAGAAGCCAGCAAACTTTTATAAGCTTCGTCACTTAAATACTTACGGGCTACATCCAGTGTAAATACATTCTCATTGAAGATTTCTGTAATTTTTTTTGATGCCTCAACCTTCACTTTTGGAAGGCCCATACTTAAGTTGTCTAATGCCTTAAACCTTAAAGATTCCATATATTTTTGAATTTAAGGCACAAAAAAACATTAAAATAACTTACAAAACAACAATATTTTGCGTTATCCCCTCCTAAAAACAAGGTTTGTGGAAAAATATCTCAGATATTTTAATTTTTAATTCGAGTTATTTTTTTAAACCTGCTCCAGTCTAAAGAGCATAAAATGGGCGTTATAATTAGCGGAAGATACAGGCTTCTATACCTGACGAGAGAACCCAGATTTGGGACAATGTAACCAATAAGCAAAAACACACTAAGTGTAAAAAAAAAGGCAAATAGCAAAAAGGGACTATTTGATTTGTAAAATCCCTTCTTTCTAAATAAAACAAAGACTAAAAATAACAACTGGTACAAAAACAACTCTACAGAAAGTGGTATTAATGATTTTACTGGAATCTCCCATAAATACGGCCTTAACAAACTATGATTTAGGGCGGCAGGTGCGTTGGCGGTAAAACTTTTAAATGTAGGCTGCAAAAGAATGAGCTCAATTTTGGTTGCAGCACCTGCCAACTCCAGATATTCTGCCTGCTTTGCAGTAATAATTTCAAGCGGTTTTATTTTATTGGTTACCAACCCTGCATTAAAAACCATTAGTGCCGATAGTAGATAAACTGCTCCAAAAGATATTAGGGCAGACCATTTGGCCTTTGCAGATAAAATCCAGGCCAATAGCGCCGGCACCAATGCCAGTGCAATAAAACTTCGGATAAAAAAAAGAAAGAACAGACTGACTGCGATTAATAAAATTCTTTTAAAATTAAAGCTGTTTTTCAATAAAGATTGATATACACAGTATATTATAATAGCTATCAATAAAAATACTATTCCATCTTTATGGATGCCCGACGAAAAATACAGCGCTGAAGGCAGTAAAAAGCATCCGATAATAACCAGCCATTTGCTGCCGGGATACATTTTAATAAACAACCGGAATAAAATAATATGACCAAAGAAAATGATGAAATTGAAAAACAGGCTGTTGATATAGTAATCGCCCCGGCTAAAAATATTAAAGACCGAAATTAATTTAATTACGATATTCCCCCTGAGATCGTTCCAATAAGAATCGCCCGTGGCAAACATACCGCCATAACCATGCTGATAATCGGAAGTAAAAAGATTGCTGAAATATTTGGCGGGATCGGTAAATAAAAGCTGGTATTCTTCTCTGGCAAAATCATTAATATCCCAATAGTCATTTCCGGGCCCGTAAATATGAATGGAAATCCAGCCAATGGCAATCCCTGCCAGTACCTTAATCAAAAACAGTCCCAGTATGGTTTTGCTGTTAATACCCGCATTTTTAATAAATGGCATATGAAGCAGTAACCAGCATAAAAAAATCAGATAAACAACAAATAACAGGTAATTCAAAGCCATGAATTTTTACTGTGGGAAGATAGTTAAAATATTTGCTTTGGCGGCGGGGATAAAAACTGCCAGTTGCGTACCTTTGCGTTTTCTCAACAAGCGCTCATCTACATTTATGGAAATAACAGTAATAACTGCCGAACAATTAAGACTTACCGCCGACGAATTTGAACTGATAAAAGAAAAACTGGGCCGCACGCCTAATTTTAATGAACTCTGTTCTTTCAGCGCTATGTGGAGTGAGCATTGCAGTTATAAAAATTCCATCAAGTGGTTAAAAACATTGCCACGTGACGGAAAAAAAATGTTGGTAAAAGCCGGAGAAGAAAATGCGGGGCTGATGGATATTGGCGATGGCTATGGTGTTGTTTTTAAAATTGAATCGCATAATCATCCTTCGGCTATTGAGCCCTTCCAGGGCGCAGCTACCGGAGTAGGCGGTATTAACCGTGATATTTTCACGATGGGCGCAAGACCCATTGCTTCTTTAAATTCTTTACGTTTTGGAAAATTAACAGAACCAAAAACCCAACATTTATTAGCCGGCGTGGTACATGGCATCGGCCATTATGGCAACTGCTTTGGTGTACCAACAGTTGGTGGTGAAGTTTATTTTGAAGAATGTTATCATACTAATCCATTGGTGAATGCGATGAGTGTTGGTATTTTAAAAAATGGTACAACGGTTTCAGCAACTTCCGGCAATGTTGTAGGCAATCCGGTATTTTTTGTGGGAAGCGCCACTGGTAAAGATGGCATTGGCGGCGCCAGTTTTGCATCGGCAGATATTACCGCAGACAGTGCCGAAGATTTACCGGCCGTGCAGGTTGGTGATCCTTTTCAGGAGAAAAAATTATTAGAAGCCTGTTTGGAAGTTTTACAAACGGGCGCAGTTGTAGGTATGCAGGATATGGGAGCTGCCGGCATCATTTGCTCCACATCAGAAATGAGTGCAAAAGGCGAAGCAGGTATGCGAATTGATTTAGATAAAGTACCGACAAGGCAAAAAGATATGAAGCCCTGGGAATTGCTGTTGAGTGAAAGTCAGGAGCGAATGTTATTGGTTGCTGAAAAAGGAAAAGAACAATTAATTATTGATGTTTTTAAAAAATGGGATTTACCCTGCAGCGAAATTGGCGAAGTAACTGATGATGGTCTTTTACATTTTTATGTAGATGGTAAATTAGAAGCTCAATTGCCTGCATATGAATTAGTATTGGGTGGTGGCGCACCGGTGTATGATCGTCCTTACAATGAACCAAAATATTTTGAAAAGATAAAAGCGTTTGATGCCTCAACTATTGCTGAACCAAAGGACCTGAAAGCAGTTGCAGAGCAAATTATTCAGATACCCAATATTGCCAGCAAACGCTGGATTTATGAGCAATACGACAGCATGGTAGGTACAGGCAATGTGAGCACTAATGCACCAAGCGACGCTGCCATTGTTTTAGCAAAACCTACGAACAAGGCATTGGCTTTAACAACCGATTGCAACAGCCGTTATGTATTTGCCGATCCTTATAAAGGCGCTATGATTGCTGTTGCCGAAGCAGCCCGTAATATTGTTTGCAGTGGCGGACAACCATTAGGTGTAACCAATTGTTTAAACTTTGGCAACCCTTTTGATCCCGAAGTTTACTATCAATTTGTGAATGCTATTAAAGGGATGGGCGAGGCCTGTATTAAGTTTGATACGCCGGTCACCGGTGGCAATGTAAGTTTTTATAACCAGGGACCCGATGGTGCTGTGTACCCTACCCCAACCATTGGAATGGTGGGTGTTTTAGAATCGGTTGATGATAAAATGACCATGGATTTTAAACAGGAAGATGATGAGATTTATTTAGTGGGTACACAACGCAACGATATCAACTCATCAGAATATTTACATAAAATTCATGGCGTAGAATTTTCTCCTTGTCCGTATTTTAATCTTGATGAAGAGTTTGAAGTGCAGCATGAAGTTAAAAAGATGATTCATAAAAAACTGATCAACTCTGCACATGATGTTAGTGAAGGCGGCTTATTTGTTACGTTGATTGAAAGTTGCTTCAACCGCAATCTGGGTTTTGAAGCCTATGCACATGCGGATGAAATCAGAAGCGATGCCTATTGGTTTGGTGAAGCTCAAAGCCGTATAGTTGTTTCAGTTTCAAAAGAAAACCGAAACGATTTTACCATGTTGTTGGAGAAAATGGAAATGACAGTTACCTATTTAGGCAAAGTAACTGCCGGCAACATTAAAATAAACGGAGCAGATTGGGGAAACGTAAACGACTGGAAAGAAAAATATGAAAACGCCATTGCCAATTTACTAGCAGGTCATGAGAGTGAGCATGCGTTATCTGCCATTTAAAAAAATTATGGAAACAAACTCAACAATAGTTGTAACAGGTGCTGCAGGATTTATAGGATCTTGTATGGTGAGTTATTTAAACCAACAGGTATTTGAAAATTTAATTTTAGTTGATGAGTTTGAGAGAGA
>JBBKXU010000341.1:0-8007 GCA_037969645.1 Ferruginibacter sp.
TGGCAACGCCAGTTTTATTAAGCTCGTAAATCATTATGCGGCTAACTTGGTACGTAGTTTTGAAGAAGCCAAAGGGCTGGTCATTAACGATTATCAAAACTCCCTTGAAGAAAAGTGGATTGCAGATCTCAAAAAGAAATACCCTGTTAAATTAAATGAAGCTGTTTTTCAGTCTTTGTTAAAATAATGACTATATAATTACAATTAAAAAGCCTGCCTCAAATCTTGTTGGCAGGCTTTTTGCGTAAGTGGAGTTATTAAGGTAAAAGGGTTAAAATAATAACCTGGTAAAAACTACTTAAGCTCTATTTTATGAAAAAGTTATTATTAGGTTTGGCATTAACAACAGGTATTGCATTAAGCGGCCATGCACAGGTTTACATCCAAGGCGGATTAAACCTTTCTAACATTACAAAAACTAATGACGGGCAAACTGAGAAGAACAATATTCTGCCATCTTTTAACGCAGGTATATTAGGCAGATTGGGTTTGTCTGAAAACCTCGATCTGGAATCGGGCATTTTATTTACAGGCCATGGCTCAAAAGCCGAAACTTATTTTAACGGAGGTGCAGATTATGTAAAATCAAAATTTAACCCGATTTATGTTCAGGTACCGTTAAATGCGGTGGTTAAAATTCCTTTGCCACAGGGGTCAAATGTATTTTTTCATGCAGGTCCTTATGCAGCTATGGGAATAGGAGGTAAATCAAAAACCGAATCAAAAATTGGCCCATTACTATCAACGTCCGAAAGCAGTATCAAATTCAGTAACGATGATCCTTTTACATCGCAGCAGGAAGATGCTGCTTACAATAAACTGAAGCGATTTGACTTTGGCTTAAACATTGGCGGCGGTTTCGGGTTCAAGCATGTGATACTAAAAGTGAACTACGGAATGGGTTTTACTAAAATAAATTCAACCGAAAGTAACAATACAGCAAACGAAAAAAACAAGTATCGTACACTTAGTTTTTCGGTAGGTATTCCGCTGGGAAAATAATTAACCCCTTTGAAATCATAAACCCTCCTTTAATCGGGAGGGTTTTATTTTTACATAATTTCTTTTACTACATTACCCACGATATGTGGCCTCCCAAGGGTATAATAGTGCAATACAGGCACGCCAAATTTCTTTAATTCCTGCGACTGGTGCAAAAGCCATTCGGTACCCACCTGTTCAACTTCCTCGTCAGTTTTGCATTTAATAATCTCTTTACTTAATGGCGTAGGTACATCAATATGAAATATTTTAGGTAATACTGTCAATTGCTTTTTTGTATAAATGGGTTTTAATCCCGGAATGATGGGAACTGTAATTCCTATCTCTCTGCATGCTTTTACAAAAGCATAAAATTTTTCGTTGTCAAAAAACATTTGGGTTACAATGTAATCGGCGCCCATATCTACCTTTAATTTTAAATAGTGCAGGTCACTATCCATATTCGGCGCTTCAAAATGTTTTTCGGGATAACCCGCAACACCTATACAGAATTTTGTCTGGCTGGTGTTTTTTAAATCCTCTTCCAGATACTTTCCAGCGTTTAAGTCTAAAACCTGTTGTAGTAAATCGTTAGCATATTCATGTCCACCGGGCTCGGGTAAAAAAGCAGTTTCGTTTTTAGCAGCATCGCCACGTAAAACCAGTACATTATCTATACCCAGGTAATTCAGGTTTATGAGGGCATCTTCGGTTTCGTTAATGCCAAAACCTCCACATATTAAATGCGGCACAGTATCTACGCTATATTTATTCATAATAGCGGCGCAAATGCTTTCGGTTCCGGGCCGCTTACGTACAACTACTTTTTGAAATGTTCCATCGGGTGTTTTTTTAAACACGTGTTCACTGCGGTGATAAGTTACATTAATGTAAGCAGGATTAAACTCCATTAATGGATCGAGGTGTTGATACAAAGATTGAATTCCCTTACCCTTTAATGGTGGTAAAATTTCAAAAGATATGAGTGTGTCTTTTGAATTATTTATGTGGTCTATAACTTTCATCTGTTAAATTAATATGCAAACTTAAGCAAGCTTCATTGCATAATCAAACATGTATAATTATTGAGATGCTAATACCTCTATTTAATAGAAAGCGAAAACCGCTGAACAGAGAGTCAGCGGCCTTTACTTAATGTATTTTTGTAAACTTAAAATCTAAATCCTATACATAAACCAGATCTAAGTCCACCCCAGGGGCCCTTAAAATCCATCGTAGCTCCTGTACTGTTTACGTTATAAGTAAACGATGTCAGCGGTACTTCCAACTCTGCTAATTCATCCCGTAAATCCTGTTGTTCAGCCGCATCCATATTTTTTTTGCCGCTTAAAGTTCCTTTTGAGGTTCCGTAATTGGGGCCCAGTATCCACCAATCAAGGTATAATTTTTTACTAAGTTTAAATTGAGCGCCAATCATCAATCCGCCAGTAACGCCTGTAAGCTTTCCGCTCATGGGTATCATTTCTGTAGTACCCCCATTATCATACTCAATTGGCACGGTGGCGGAATAGCTGGCTATATCAGCAAACAACCCCAGGTAAAAACCCCGAAAAGCTCCTTTTTTACTGAAATAGTATCTCACTTCTGGCATAACTGCAAAATTGCCTACTTTTAAATTATTAATCTGACGCTCAGTATCCGGATCGTCTGCCAGCTTAATAAACGTATTTTTCAGGGGTATGCTTCCTTTAGGCATGAACCTAAAAGTACCCGCCACAGTTACTTTGCGGGCAACGGCCCGCTCATATTGTAATGTTACATTTTTTAAACCCAGCGCAAACAGGTTCAATTTTACTACATTTTTAGCAGCTGCCGCTTCATCAGCGCCGCCCTGTGCATACAGGCAAACAGTAGTTACTAATAACAAAAGTGACAGGAACATACTTTTTTTCATCGTTAGTGTAGGTTTAGAGCTTTAGAAAATTGCATTTCTGTTTCAAAGATAAAAGAAGTCCGAGCTCAACAAGTATTTAATTAACCCTTTTAACAGCGTTAAATCACCCTGCTTTTTAAACGCAGTTTTGTCAGCCTTTGTAAAAGTTTTACTTAACGTAAAACAGGGAGAAATTGCGGGCCAAGCAGGCTTATATTAGTATTGAATTCCTTTTGCTTTAAACCGCGGAAAATTTCATAAGGGATAAGTGTTTCATTTGCTCGATAAGCTTGGTCAGCAACTTTCATCTGTTAAATTAAAATGCTAACATAGGTAAGCTGGCATATATTATCAAACACTGTAAGACTATGGGGTATTTTATCAACGTCAGTAAACGATATTATCGAGGTACATTTTACTCTTTAGATAATAGAGGTTGGCCGGTGCCGGTCCTTTAAAGTATTGAAATTTCCAAACTATCCAGGCATTGTCATTATACCAGATCAGGTCAATAAGTGATCCCGTTTTTACTCCTTCGTAGTAATTAAGTGGGATAATACCAACACCCGTTGCCGTGCTGTCATTAACGCCTTTTACGGTAAAATCTTCTATAGCGCCTTCATTAAACGTACTATAGCTGTCGATTATCGCTGCTGGATACTTACAAAGCAGGTTAGAGGAAGTATTAGCATATTGGTACAGGCCGCCGGTTTTGCTGTTCATTAAATACACCGTAGTATCAATAGCTACATTAACAATATTCAACCACTTTTCGCCTCCCAGAGTTTCCTCCGTTTTTGCTTTATATACCAACGTTTCTGTTGTTGCAAGTGGTCCGTATGAATAGTAAGTAAGTAATCTATAAGTCCAGGTTGTACCAACTTTTGGTTTTTGACTAACGGGTACAGTAACAGTATTAACTGAACCGTTAAGTTCCTTTTGGCAAGACATGAGACACATTTCCATAACTACAAAAGTTAAAACATGAAGAAAATTTATTTTCATTTTATTTTTAAATATCAGTTTGTAAACTTAAAATAAAAAACTGAAGTTTTATGTGGTAGTCGTCAATAGAGCTCTTATTCTATAATATTTTGGTAATCTGCAAGCTTAGTACCTGCCTTTATTCCAGTTCGCTTATTTTTGTAAAAAGCAAATTCATTGAGTTTAACTATTCAAACAAAAGATCTTGTAAAAGTTTACGGCAGCCGCACGGTTGTAGATAAGGTTTCGTTTAACGTAAAGCAGGGAGAAATTGTAGGCTTGCTAGGGCCAAATGGCGCTGGTAAAACAACTTCGTTTTACCAGGTGGTGGGTTTGGTAAAGCCCGATGAAGGCGAAGTTTTTTTAAACGATATCAATATTACCAAGCTGCCTATGTATAAAAGGGCGCAAATGGGTATCGGCTACCTGCCACAGGAAGCTAGTGTTTTTCGCAAGCTGAGCGTGGAAGATAATATTATGGCTGTGCTTGAAATGACAAAACTCAGCAAGCAACAGCAAAAAGATAAATTAGAATCGTTATTGGGTGAATTTAACCTGCAGCGAGTGCGTAAAAACAACGGTGATACTTTAAGCGGTGGTGAACGCCGTAGAACAGAAATTGCCCGTGCTTTAGCAGTAGATCCAAAATTTATTTTATTAGATGAACCCTTCGCCGGTGTTGATCCTATAGCCGTAGAAGATATACAGGCCATTGTAGCCAAATTAAAATTCCGCAATATTGGTATTCTTATTACTGATCATAATGTAAACGAAACGCTGTCTATTTGCGACCGTGCTTATCTATTAATTGATGGTAAAATATTTACGCATGGCACTGCCGAAGAGTTGGCTGCCAACGAACAGGTAAGAAGTTTATATCTTGGAAAAAACTTTGAATTAAAGCGCAAGGATTATTTGCATGATGAAGCTGCCCGATAATTATTTATCTTGTTGGCCAAATGAAGCTTCTCTCCTCAGCCATATCTAAATTAGCCCGCATGCGTTTGTGGCGTATCGAAAACTGGAGCAATCATCCGGTGGCAGTACAGCGTGAGGTTTTGCAGGAGTTGGTTACCGCGGCACAATACACCGAGTTTGGCAGAAAATATAATTTCTCAAAATTATTTACACTCAAAGAATTCAAAAAAAATGTTCCCATACATGAGTATGACGATATAAAGCCCTACATATTACGAATGATGGAGGGAGAAGAAAATATTTTATGGAACACACCGGTTACCTGGTTTGCCAAATCATCTGGCACTACGTCAGATAAAAGCAAATTCATCCCCATTAGCGAAGAAAGTTTAAAAGAAAATCATTTTCAGGCAAGTAAAGACCTGCTGAGTCATTATTATAAAAATTTTCCGTCTAGCGATTTGCTGACGGGCAAAGGGTTGGTCGTTGGCGGTTCTCACCAAATAAGTAAAGTAAATGAAGATATTCAATATGGCGACCTGAGTGCGGTGCTGATGCAAAATTCACCATTCTGGGGACAATGGATACGTACACCAGAATTAAGTGTTGCATTGTTAGATGAGTGGGAAGAAAAAATTGAAAAACTGGCCATGGTAACTGCCGAGGAAAATGTTACATCCCTGGCAGGTGTACCCACCTGGACGCTTTTGTTGCTTAAACGCATTTTAGAATTAAAAGGTAAATCAACTATAAAAGAAGTGTGGCCCAATTTAGAGTTATACATCAACGGTGGTGTTTCTTTTGTGCCCTATAAAGAGCAGTTTGATAAAATTTTTGGAGAAAAAATTAATTACCTCGAAATATACAATGCCAGTGAAGGTTTCATAGCAGCGCAGGTAAATCCTGATGATGATGGTATGTTACTTTTTACTGAACACGGTGTGTTTTACGAATTTATGCCAGTAGAAGAATACGGGAACGAAAACCCAAGAACTTTTGGATTGAAGAATGTTATTACCGGGAAAAATTATGCACTGGTAATGAGCACAACTGGTGGTTTATGGCGATACCTGATTGGAGACACCATACAGTTTACCAGTCTTAATCCGTACAAAATAAAAATAACCGGCAGATTAAAACATTATATGAATGCTTTTGGCGAAGAAGTAATTGTTGACAACAGCGATAAAGCCATTGCCCATGCTGCTGAAAAAACAAATGCCATTGTTAATGATTATACCGCTGCACCTGTGTATTTTAGCGAAAACAGCAATGGCGCTCACGAATGGCTGGTTGAATTTGATAAAGAACCAAATGACTTTGACGCCTTTGTTAATGAAATGGATGACTGTTTAAAAAACGTAAACAGCGATTATGAAGCCAAGCGGCATAAAAATATTGCTTTGCGTTTACCAATAGTGCATAAATTACCTGCGGGTACTTTTAATGCGTGGTTACGCAGCAAAGGAAAGCTGGGCGGACAGCATAAAGTACCGCGGCTGAGTAATGAAAGAACTATGCTGGAAGAAATTCTTAAATTGATAAAATAAACAGCGAATGGCTGAACAACAATGTAAAAACTGCGGCAATGATTTTTTGGGGAAATACTGTAATGTATGTGGCGAAAAAGTATATACTGAAAAAGAAAAAACGCTTCGGCACATTATTGGTGAGGGACTTCATTTTCTGACACATTTTGAAGGAAAATTTTTCAACACTTTAAAAGTAATTTTTTTTAAGCCTGGTAAATTATCCCTCGACTATTGTAACGGAGTAAGAATTAAGTACTTTAAACCGCTTTCATTTTTTTTAATGTTGGTTATTCTGTATTTATTGTTTCCTGTTTTTGAAGGGTTAAATATGAAGCTGGCTTATCATAAAATACATCTTATGTATGGAGATTATGCTACGTCAGAAGTTTCAAAACTATTGAGTACTAAAAATATCACCGAACCGGAATTAGAAAATTTATTCCATCATGCCGGAGAAAAATCTTCGAAGTTTTTGTTGTTTATTATTATTCCGGCCTTAGCCTGTTTTTCGTTGATGTTTAGTTTTAGAAAAAAATATTATGATCACTTTGTGTTTTCTATTGAAGCCTGTTCCTTTTTTATCCTTTGGAGTTTTTTGCTGTTACCAGTCATTTTAGGAGTAGTAAGTTTATTTACCGGATTCAGTTTTCTGTCCGAAGGACAAATAAGCATCGCTATTTTAGTAGTATTATTCATTTATCTAACCATTGCATCTAAAAGATTTTTTAATTTTAAATGGTGGTACAGTATATTGTATGCTTTGTTATATTCGGTTTTTTTACTTATGTTTTTAGAGTTTATTTATAAATTCATCTTGTTTTTTATAGCTATCAGGCTAATTTAAGTTCTGATTTCAAAAAAATATTTTATATGAAATTATTAGAAGGAAAAAATGCAATTGTAACCGGTGCCGCCCGTGGCATTGGAGAAGGAATTGCAATAAAGTTTGCAGAGCAAGGTTGTAATGTGGCATTTACTTATGTAAGCGACAGCAGTGCCGAAAAAGCAAAAGCACTGGAAGACAAATTAACAGCCATGGGTGTTAAAGCAAAAGCTTATCAAAGTAATGCAGGAGATTTTGCTGCCTGCGAAATTTTCGTAAATGATGTAATAGCCACATTTGGCAGTGTAGATATCTGTGTAAACAACGCTGGTATTTCTAAAGACAACCTGTTGCTGCGTATGACCTCCGAGCAATGGGATGATGTGATGCAGGTAAACCTGAAAAGTGTCTTCAATATGACCAAGCAGGTGATAAGACCTATGATGAAAGCCCGCAGTGGCAGCATCATTAATATGAGTAGCGTTATTGGCGAAATGGGCAATGCTGGCCAAAGCAGTTATGCGGCAAGCAAAGCCGGCATAATTGGTTTTACAAAAAGTGTTGCCAAAGAACTCGGCAGCCGTAATATCCGTTGCAATGCAGTGGCACCCGGTTTTGTAGAAACCGATATGACCAGTTATTTAAAAGAAGGCGAAGGTGCCGAAAAATATAAAGCAGATATTCCATTGGGCAGATTTGCAAAAACGGAGGACATTGCCAATGTTTGTTTGTTTTTAGCGTGTGATATGGGCAGTTATTTAACTGGTCAGGTTATAAGTGCTTGTGGTGGGTTGAATATTTAAATAATTTTTTTACTGAAATACATATAAGCCGGCTGCATGCAGCCGGCTTATATATTATTACCAGTTTGGGTT
>JBBKXU010000342.1:0-2572 GCA_037969645.1 Ferruginibacter sp.
TCCCGACTTTCCGGCAAAAAAGAATAACAACCCATGGCCCAGAATATGAAGCACCCCATCTTTTTATTGCTGCTTATTATAATTTCCGTTGCATCCTATGCTCAGGATAACAACTGCACACAATACCATAAAGGCAAATTCACCTACACCGATTCAGCAAACAATACCATCATTGTAAAAAGAAAAAACAATTTCCAGGTGGAGAACAACCAGGCCACCGGCGTGTGGATTAACTTCCGCATAACATGGATCAATGATTGTGAATACCAACTGGAACAAGTTGGTACAAACAGTAAGGCAAGAAGAAAATTCAATCATACGTTCACCACTACCATTATCTCAAAAGCATACGATAAGATCGGGTATGAATATACATGTGCCTGTAAAGATTCGGATATTCCTAAGACCACAGGTATGATGAAAAGGGTCTTTAATTAATTATTTAACAGCTAAGACACAGAGGCATCAAGTTTTTCTCAGCGTAAACTCTTGTTTCTCTTTTCTCTGCGGTTAAAAATTGTAAACCCCATAAATTAAATCGCAGTTTCACGCAGAGGCGCCAAGGATAAATGCAAAAGCCGCAAATGTATATTGCGACTTAGCGTCTCAGCGGTTTTTTTGTTCTTCATTAAAAAATTTTAAATCTTTCAAAACAATACTTCTCCAGCATCTCCCTGTCATCAGGATGGGCAATATCTATCAGCAGTTTTGCCCGCTGCCTCAGGTTTTTCCCAAACAGATATGCAACACCATATTCAGTAACCACATAGTGCACATGCCCACGGGTAGTAACCACACCGGCACCTTCATGCAGATAGGGGACAATCCTTGGCAATCCTTTTTTAGTACGGCTGGTCAATGCAATAATAGGTTTACCGCCCTTGCTTAATGCAGCACCACGTATAAAATCCATTTGTCCGCCAATGCCACTGTACTGGTAAGTGCCAATACTGTCGCTGCAAACCTGACCGGTTAAATCTACCTCAATAGCACTGTTTATGGCAATGACTTTGGGGTTACGTTGTATCACCTGCGGATTGTTTACATAATCAATATCCAGAAAAACGACCGATGGGTTATCATCTACATAATCGTACAGCTTGCGTGTGCCTAATGCAAAGGAAGTTACCGATTTGTTGGGGTGAATTTTTTTCTTGCGGTTGTTGATCACATCACTCTCTATCAGGTCTATCACTCCATCGCTCATCATTTCGGTATGCACACCCAGGTTTTTATGATTGCCCAATAAACTCAGGACAGCGTCCGGTATGGTACCAATGCCCATCTGCAGGGTGCTGCCGTCTTCAATCATATCAGCAATAGTTTTACCAATCTTCAATTCTTTTTCTCCAACCTTGCTGCTGTAACTTTCTTCGGGCAGCTCAGCTTCGTGAAAAACCATTTTGGTAAAACGGTCGGTATGTATCATGCCATCACCGTGGGTACGGGGCATACGGGGGTTTACCAGTGCAATAATTTTTTTGGCCGAATCTACCGCAGCCCTTGCAATATCAACCGATACACCCAGCGATGCATAACCCTGCTTATCGGGTGGTGATACCTGTACTATGGCCGTATCCAATGGCAAAATATCATCCTTAAACAGATCTGGAATATCACTCAGGAAAACCGGAACAAAATCACCCCTGCCTTCGGCTACAGCCTTGCGTATGGGGGTGGATACAAATAATGAGTTCATACGAAATGAACCGGCATATTCCTCAGCCTCAACAGGCACTTCGCCTTTCAGGGAAATAGAAACCATTTCCACATTCTTTAGTCTATCTGCCTCCTTTGTCATTTCGTGCAATAAGTAAGTAGGCGTACACATGCTGCCATGTATAAACACTCGGGTATTGCTTTCAATAATGGAGAGGGCATCTTGAGCAGTAACATAATTGTAAGGGTGAATCATTTTTTTATTTATTTAAAGCAAAACTCGGATTAAAAAAAAGAATTACAGCCAATCTTCATCATGTACAGGTATGATATTGATCTGAAGAAGGGTTTTCAATTAACTCCGTCTTGGTTTGCGAGCAAGAAACCAGGGCGAGGGGATTATAAAAATTGTTTAATAAACCACAAAGTCACAAGGGGCTCTAAGCTGCACAAAGAATTCCTTTGTGTTTCTTTGAGCCTTAGTAATCTTTGTGGTTCACCTTGTGGTCAAGTATTTCTCTGCGTCTTAGCGCCTCCGCGGTTTTATTTTTCTCATATCGCTGCTGGTCAGCAGAGCAATCCAAAAAAAACAAGAGGCTTGTTTTCAATAACAACTGTCTATTTATTACAAAGCTGAATTATTCATTGCCTCTGTTTATCTTCTACCAATAGAAGTATTCTTTTAGAATTAATTAGTCGCCAGTTAAAAAACTAAAACAAATTTTAAACTTTGTTAGCCATTATCTGTTTAGATAAAAAAACGGTTTATATGGCAAATTATCTCATTTTTGGCGCATCAAGTGGTATTGGGAAACAACTGGCTGAGCAATTGGTTCAAGCGGGCCATCAGGTTTATGCAACTTATTACCATAACAAAATTGAAACAGCGAATAGTACAATTAAGTATCAATAC
>JBBKXU010000343.1:0-12728 GCA_037969645.1 Ferruginibacter sp.
TCTGCCATCAGATTTTCTTTATCAAGTGTTGGGTTTACTTCTGTAATTTCAAAACAACAAACTTTTCTGTTCTGCATAAATTTACTGATAAGGTCTTCTACCTCACGTTCACGCAAACCATTGCTCACAGGCGTTCCTGTGCCACGGGAGATAGAGGAGTCGAGACTGTCCACATCAAAGCTGATGTAAATATCGGTGCAGTCGCTTAAATGTCTAAGGGCTTTACGGCAAACGTTTTCGGCACCGTTACGCCTTACTTCGGCGGTGGTAATCACTTTCATTCCATGCTTCTCAATAAGGTGTTTTTCTTCTTTTTCAAAATCACGTATCGAAATAAAAACAACATCTTCGGGTAAAACCTTCGGGCATATCTTACCCATATTTTTCAGCACATCCCATTGCTTAGCAGTTTTTTCATCCAGGTCATGCACTTTCATTTCTATATTGTCTTCGCCAATAGAGACAGCCATGGGCATACCATGTATATTGCCCGATGGGGTAGTGTACGGCGTATGCAGATCAGCGTGGGCATCAATCCATATAACACCAAGTTTGCTTTTTGGTTTAGCCATTTTAATGCCTGCAATGGTACCGCCGGCATTGCTGTGGTCGCCACTAAGCACTACCGGAAAAAAATGATTGTTCATTGCTTCGGCAACGGCTTTGCTAATCCTTTCATACATCGTTACTACACCGTGCATACGCTTTGCGTAGGGCGAGTGAATAGGCTCATACAACAGTTTGTTTTCTTCTTCCAGTTTTTCCGAAGGAAAATGAATAAAGAAATTACTCATAAAATCCAGTGCTGCAACTTTAATTGCTTCAATACCCAAACTGGCACCTCTGGTACCGGCACCTATTTCTGATGGGACCTCTATCAATTTAATATTCTTCATATATGCTTTTGATCTTTAAAAGCTTCTTTTAGCGTTCGTTTATACTCAAATCTACAACTTTCCTTTGTAGAGCTGTTAAGGATATCTGAAAATAAAGGAACAGGCTCAGTAATTACAATAAACTGACAGCAAAGGCGTTTATTTAAAAGACCCCAAAGAAGGTACGAATCATTTTTTGTACCTGATTTAAAAAGATGCCCCCGAGTGATCAGGGGCATCGCCAATTATAAGAATATCTGTTTTATTAAAACTGCTCCAGCTTACTGAAGAAGAAATCGCCTTCAATAATAGCATTTTCGTTACTATCGCTGCCATGTACAGCATTTTCGCCAATTGAAGCCGCAAATAACTTACGAATAGTGCCATCAGCTGCTTCAGCAGGGTTTGTAGCGCCAATCAGTTTGCGAAAATCATCTACAGCATTATCTTTTTCAAGAATAGCCGCAGTTATAGGACCACTGCTCATAAAGTCAACTAATTCACCGTAAAATGGTCTTTCAGCATGAACCGCGTAAAATTCGCCTGCTTTTTCTTTGCTAAGCTTGGTCATTTTCATGGCCACAATACGAAAGCCTGCAGCATTTATCATTTGTAAAATAGCACCGGTATTTCCTTTGCGGGTTGCATCGGGCTTAATCATTGTAAAAGTTCTGTTGCTCATTATTTTCTTTTTTTGAGCCGCAAAGATAGGAAAGGATTGTAGAATTTAGATTTGTACAGCTTTAATTGCTAAAAACTGTTAAAATACGAAGACGCTAACTCAAATCTAGAATCGTCAATCTGCAATCTAAAATCCTCAATTGTTTTGTAAGCTGTTTTAACCTACTTTTGCGCCGCTTTATGCAGCCAATACAAAACATATTTCCGTTACTTAGTCAACCTAAAAAGGTTGTAATTACCATGCACCAAAAGCCTGATGGCGATGCGATGGGCTCTACCTTGGGTTTGTATCATGTTTTGAACAAATTAGGGCATAGCTGTACCGTTATTTCGCCAACAAACTGGGCAAGTTTTTTAAATTGGATGCCCGGATGCGATAAAGTACTTGATTACGAAAGTAAAACAAGTGCCGCTGATGAGTTAATTGCTGCTGCAGATTGGATATTTTGTCTTGATTTTAATGTGCTTAGCCGCACCAAAAAAATGGAAGGCAAGTTAGGTGCCGCCAAGGGAGAAAGGATATTGATAGATCACCACAGAGAGCCACAAATTGAAGTTTTTGCATATGGCATAAGCGATGTTGAAAAAAGTTCTACCGCCGAAATGGTGTATGATTTTATCATCAATTCCGGCAACGGCGAATTGATAGATTCAATAATTGGCGAGTGTTTGTATGCGGGTGTGATGACGGATACGGGTTCTTTCCGCTTTTCATCAACCAAAGCAAGCGTACACAAAATGGTGTACGATTTAAAAGAAAAGGGACTGGAGCATAGCCATGTGCATGAAGAACTTTATGATAATTTTCTCGAAAGTCGTTTCCGGTTTATCGGGCATGTTTTATTAAATCGTATGGAGGTTTTCTACGAATACAATACCGCTTTAATTGCGATACCACAGGCCGATCTTATTAAGTTTAATGTTAAAACAGGCGATACCGAAGGTTTGGTAAATTATGCACTTAGCATACAGGGAATCAAGCTGGCAGTAGTTATTATTGATAGAGGCGAAGAACGCAAAAGCTCATTTAGAAGTAAAGGCGGGTTTGATGTAAATACTTTTGCCCGTACTTATTTTAACGGCGGCGGCCACTTTAATGCAGCAGGTGGTTTCAATAAAGAGTCCTTAGAGGAAGTTATTGTAAAACTCAAAGCAGCCATTCAAGAAAATAAAGATCAGTTAAGCACTTATCAATTTTAAAAAATAAATCAAACAATAAACAAGTAAAAACAATGAAACAATTAACTTATCTGTGTGCAATTTGCATTTTGGCTTTATCAGCTTGTACAGGTTCTTTTAAAAAATCGGATGATGGAATGGAGTATAAGATCATTAAATCCGGCAGTGGAGAAACAGTTGGATACGGTAATTATATTCAAACGCATCGTAAGCAAGTATACGCAGGTACCAAAGACAGTATATTAATGGATACCCATGATTATATGCCCAATTTTGAAATGTTTGATTCTGTAAACATTCCTTTGTCTTATTACAACATTTTACGCCAGATGAGAAAAGGCGACAGTTTAATCATGCGTGTTCTTACTGATTCTGCTTTTAAAAATCAGGAAAAACCAATGCCTGAGTTTATGAAAAAAGGAAAGTACATGTACCTGCATTTAACAATGGTTAACTTTTTTAAGACCAGAGAGGAGACGGATAGCGCATATCAAGCTGAGCTTGCGTTAGCAAAGCCAAGAATATTTAAAAAACAAATTGAAGAAGTTGAAAAGGATTTAGCTGCCAAAAAGCCTCAACTGGAAAAAGACAGTAAAACCATTGAAGAATATCTTGCCAAAAATAATATTAAGGCAGAAAAAACTAAATGGGGTACTTATATATCAATTACAACAGAAGGAACAGGTAATAAGTTAGACAGAAGCAATATTGCTTCGGTAAACTATACGGGTCGTACTTTAGATAGCGGCCGTGTTTTTGACTCTAATATTGATCCTGAGTATAAACATGTACAGCCTCTGGAGGTTAATATTGCTGAATTAGGCAGTGTTATTTTTGGCTGGACGGATGCGTTGATGCATTTAAAGATGGGGTCAAAAGCTACTATTTACGTACCTTCTTCATTGGGATACAATACAGCTGGAAATGGTCCAAAGATTGGACCAGACCAAAATCTTGTATTTGATATGGAAGTAATTGGCGTTACTACCGAAGAAGCTTATGCTGCAAAGCAAAAAGCTATGCAGGAAGAAATGATGAAGAATATGCCGCAGGAACCACAACCAAACCCCAATGGAGAAACCAAGCCTGTCAAAAAATAATATTAAGTTCTGATTAAACTGGCGCCCTGAATTTTTTCAGGGCGCTTTTTTGTATGCATTATAAAGTTTGATTGCTTCGGTCGCTTCTTTCACATCATGCACCCGCAGGATGGATGCACCATTCATCAAAGCCATGGTATTAAGAACGGTTGTGCCGTTCAATGCTTCGAAAGCTGTTTTTCCAAGTGTTTTGTAAATGGTGCTTTTTCTCGAAAGGCCCGCCAGTATCGGTTTATCGGTGATTGATAGTAAAGATAAACTTTTGAGTAGTTGGAAATTATGTTCAATGGTTTTACCAAATCCAAAGCCAGGGTCTACGATTACATCTTTAATGCCGGCCTTTTTACATACATCAATTTTGCCAATAAAAAAATCAAGTACTTCGTTAACAACATCGGTATAATCAGGTGCTTTTTGCATGGTAGTTGGATTGCCCTGCATATGCATACATATGTAAGGCACCTGTAAACTGGCCACGGTAGTGATCATTTCTGAGTCTAAATTTCCACCACTTATATCGTTTACAATACTTGCTCCTGCAGCAACAGCAGCTTTGGCTACTGCACTGTTATAAGTATCGATAGATAAAATCATTTCGGGGTAGGCTGCATGAATCTCTTTAATTAACGGCACAACTCTATCGGTTTCTTCCTGCTTTGAAACAGGTTCACTTCCGGGCCTTGTGCTTAATCCGCCAATATCTAAAATAGAGGCGCCCCCTGCAATCATTCTAACGACAAGAGAATAGATTTTACTCTTATTCAGTTTAAGGTGTCCTTCGTAAAACGAGTCGGGTGTGGCGTTGATGATGCCCATAACCACCGGTTGGGTAAGATTTAAAAGTTTTCCTTTACAGTTTATGCTGGTCATCAAATCTTTTTCAATTATTTTTGAGCTAATATCACACTAAGTTACAAACGAGCATTGATAAATGAGTACTAACCAGCAATACGACCAGGCCATAGAAACTTGTAAAACAATTTTTTTACAAAAAACCAAGGATTATGGTACATCATGGCGGGTGTACAGAACTATTTCTGTGGCCGATCAAATCTTTATAAAAGCAAAACGCATCCGTAACATACAAGAGAAAGGAGTGCAAAAAATTGGTGATGATATCATTAGCGAATTTAAAGGGATTCTTAATTATGGAATTATTGGTTTAATACAGCTTGATATTAATGACGATGAGTTGGAGGACCTGCCTTTTACTGAAGTTGAAAAAAGGTACAATGAAAAAGTTTCGAATGCAAAGCGATTGATGGAAGATAAAAATCACGATTACGGTGAAGCGTGGCGTGAGATGAGTCAGGAAAGCTTTGTTGATCTTACGTTGGCTAAAATTCTTCGTATTAAACAGATTTTGGTTAACGATGGCAAAACAATCATCAGTGAAGGCATTGACGCCAATTTTTACGATATTATTAATTACGCAGCATTCGGCCTGATATTAATTGAGGAAGAAAAACACAAATCATAAGAGTCGGCACGCTTAAAGCGTGCCTGAATCATTTTGAATAAAAACAACAGATTATGAAACAACTAGTAAATATTGCCAGAATTTTAGTTGGAGGATTATTTATTTTTTCGGGCTTGGTTAAAGCCATTGACCCTTTGGGGCTTGCCTATAAAATGCAGGAGTTTTTTGAGGTATGGGCTGCCGAAGGGATAATGAAAGGAATGATGCTTTGGCTGAATGAACAGGCATTGATGTTTTCTATTTTAATGATTACACTTGAAGTAGTATTAGGCATCGCTTTATTATTAGGTTGGAGAAAGAATATGGTTTCCTGGCTTTTGCTTTTAATGATGATGCTTTTTACATTCCTTACCAGCTATGTGTTATTCAGCGGTAAAATACGTGCCTGTGGCTGTTTTGGAGATTGTATTCCACTTACACCAGAGCAAACATTTACAAAAGATATTGTGCTGCTAATACTTGTGCTTTTAATATTGTTTGGAAGGAAATATATTAAACCAATTTTTTCAAACAAGGTTAATGTTATCATCTTTTTAGTTTCGTTATTTGGGCTGCTGGGTTTGCAATGGTATGTGTTGAAGCATCTTCCGGTAAAAGATTGTCTCCCTTTTAAGGCGGGTAATAATATTCTTGAACTGCGTAAAATGCCGAAAGATGCCGTGCCTGATAAATTTGATTACAAATTTGTGTACAGCAAGAATGGCGAGAAAAAAGAATTTACAGTTGATGCTTTGCCCGACAGTACCTGGGAATTTGCAGACCGTAAGCAAATACTGGTTGAAAAAGGGAAGAATAATGTGCCGCTTATAAATGATTTTATTTTGAAAACAGAAAACGGTAGTGATACAACCGCTGCCATTCTGAGTCAGAAGAGCGAATACTTTTTGATGATGGCCAAAGATTTTAATATAGACGAAGATAAATGGTATGCCGATTTTATCAATTTTTACAATAACAGTAAAGTGCCTGTTTTTTTAGTTACAGCCAACCCCGGAGCGGCAAAGGAGTTAATAAAGACTCCGGGTTTAATTATTTTAACCTGCGATGTTACAGCGCTTAAAACTGCTGCCAGGGTTAATCCAACTTTATTTTTAATGAACGGGCCGGTTATCAAGAACAAATGGGCGGCTATGGATTATTTTAAAACGCATAAGTAACAAAGTTCGATATTCAAATATTCGTAATTGAATTACATTCTTAAAAAACTGCTGTATTCTTTATTGGTGCTGCTTGGCGTAGTGGTATTGGTCTTTATTATGTTTCAGGGTTTTGGCGACCCCGCCAGAATGATTGTAGGTCAAACCGGCGATAAAAAAACGATGGATAATATTCGTAGCGACCTCTATCTCGATCAGCCCAAATGGAAACAGTTTGTATTATATGTAAATGATGTATCACCAATTTGCGTTCATACCAAAACCGATATTGAAAAAAAACAGCTCAAAGGTTTTTTTATTGGAGGAGATACCAAGGTTGGATTTAAAATGCCTTACCTGCGTAAAAGTTATCAGACTAAAAAAGAGGTAGGTAAAGTTTTAATGGAAGCATTACCAGGTACTTTAATACTTGCATTTGCTGCTATGCTGTTTGCAACCGTTATCGGTATTTTGCTCGGCGTTACTGCCGCAGTAAAAAAAGGAACCTGGGTGGATACTACTGCAGTTTTTTCAAGCATCGCCGGCATATCGGCACCTTCCTTTTTTACGGCCATTGTTATCGCCTACTTCTTTGGCGTGATACTACATGACTATACTGGTCTTAACTTAACTGGCAGTTGGTTTGAAATTGACGAAGTGACAGGTGAAAAATACATCAGTCTTAAAAACCTTATCCTGCCGGCATTTACACTAGGTATAAGACCGCTGGCCATCATTACTCAATTAACCCGCAGCGCCATGCTTGATGTGCTGGGGCAAGACTATATACGCACCGCTTATGCAAAAGGGTTGAGCAAAAAAGCCATTATTTACAAACATGCTTTGCGTAACGCACTCAATCCGGTTATTACCGCCATTACAGGTTGGTTTGCCGAATTATTGGCAGGCGCTTTCTTTGTTGAATATATTTTTGGCTGGAATGGTATCGGCAAAATTACCGTTAACGCACTCGAGAAATTGGATTATCCGTTGGTGATGGGAGCGGTGCTTTTAAGCGCCTGCGTATTTATTATCATCAATTTTTTTGCAGATGTATTATACAGAATTGTTGATCCACGAATAAAGGCACTGTGATGTTTCTGGCCAGACTAATTGACTATTTTTCCTTTAACCCATCATTCACCCATTTCTTAAAAACAGCTATTTCTTCTTCAGATAATTTTGCATGTTTAAAAGGCATAAAACCTTTTTCGCCGGGATTTAACTGAACCCTGGCCAGCATATCATCTCCATATTTTTTTGCCGATTCGTAGTTTTCAAAATCAGCTTTAAAGCCGCCTTTTGTTGGCAGATGACAGGGAGTACACTTTGCCTGCAGCAGCGGTACTATATCAGTTGTATAAGTGGTAGCTTTTACAACTGATTTACCGGGATTCGATTTTTTAGAACAGGCTGCAAATATAATTGCAACGGCGAGTATAATAATAAATGGCGCTTTTTTCATGCTTGATGTTTTTGAATTGTACAACAATTTAAAAACAATTACCGATATCCCATTAAGTTTTTGACAAGTGGTTATGGGATTAATCGTTGTTTTCTATTAACATTTCCTTTGTAAACTAAGATTATCATGCTATGTCTTATATACATTGGTAACAATTAAATTTTACAATTATGAAAAAGATTTTTACACTTTTATTTGCAACCGCAATGCTGAGTACAGCATTTGCACAGTACGGCCAAAAGGGCCAGGGAAATAGGGGCGGCGATAAACACAACGATGTTTACAACAGTTCCAACAATGGCTATGGCAACGATCATCACAACAATGATTATAATGGCGGCTTCTATTTTAGTCCGTTTGAAAGAGACAGGCAGATTGAACAAATCAGACATCAGTATGATCACAGGATTCGTGAGATTCAAAGAAGAGGTTTTATGAGCTGGTATCAAAAAAGGCACTTTATTAATGACCTCGAAAATCGACGTGATGACGAGATACACGCTATTGAGCACAAATTCAACGACAGGCGCAATCAGTATGGAGATTTTCGCCGCGATAAAAAAAGATACAAAGGAAACCGTTGGTAATGAATAAACCAGCAATCAAATTAAAACCCTGGCGACAGGGTTTTAATTTTTTGAATGTTAATGAAATGTTTTTGCAACTGTTAAAACCTAAGCATTAACACCATTTTTTAATTTGACAGTTTATTTTTAAGAAACAACTAAAATCAATTTTATGAAAAAATTTAACGTAGGAATAATATTAATTTTTGCCTTGCTGTTTTCTGTTGGCCTTTATGCTCAAAGGGGTAGAGGGCACAATAAACATCAATACAAACCCAATCACCAGTTCCGTCATAATAACAATTATAACAACCGCTTTTCGGTTAGGGTAGTTCCCCGGTATAATTATTATCCTTCTAACCGTAGGTATTACAGACCTGCTCCCGTGTATCGTCCTGTTGTGCGGCAGGTATATCGTTCGCCAGGAGCATATGTGCATTTTGGCCCGGTATTCGGGCTAAGGATAAATGTGCTTCCGGCTGGCTACAGTCGTGTGTATTCAGGTTCAAATCCTTATTACTATAATCAGGGTGTTTATTATCGCTCTCAAAATAGCGGTGGGGGATACGAAGTTGTTGCTCCGCCTTTAAATGCTACGGTTAATAATTTGCCGGCAAATGCCAACGTAACCATAATTGATGGGCAAAAGTTTTACCAGGTTGGAGGCACATTTTATCAGGAGGAAATTTCTCAGGATAACAGGCTTAGTTACCGGGTAGTAGGCACTGATGGAGTTTTAAACACAGGCTATGTAGATAACGAAGAAGATTTAAATGCTGTTGATGAAGTAATACCAACCATCGGCAGCCGTTATGACGAATTGCCTGCCGAATCAAGAGTTCAGGTAATCAATCAACAGAAATATTTTGTTTCCAACGGCGGAGTTTACTATAAAGAAGTGATTGAGGGAGATAAAATCAGGTATGAAGTAACATCAGTACAATAAGAATTTAAAACAGGCACAATGTGAACGGGCAGATAATTTTATCTGCCTGTTTTATTATAATAATGTGCCAACCTTTAGACGATTAAGGCTAATTCGATATTTCTTACCTTTGCAGCCTAAATTTTAAGCTATATGAAGGAAGTGTATATTATTTCGGCGGTAAGAACGCCTATGGGAAGTTTTGGTGGTTCGTTAAAAGGTTTTACAGCAACGCAACTGGGATCTATTGCTATCAAAGGCGCTTTGGAAAAAGCGGGCGTTAAACCCGAATTGGTTAACGATGTGTTGATGGGTTCTGTTATTCAGGCTAATCTGGGGCAGGCACCTGCACGCCAGGCAGCAAAATTTGCTGGTCTCCCTAATGAAGTGAATTGTACAACCGTTAATAAAGTTTGTGCCAGTGGCATGAAAGCAATATCCCAAGCGGCTCAAAGTATTTTACTGGGGGATGCTGATATTGTTGTAGCAGGAGGTATGGAAAGCATGAGTAATGTTCCATTTTATGTAGACAGCATGCGTTGGGGAAACAAATACGGTAATACGAGTTTAATTGATGGTTTGGCAAAAGATGGCCTTACTGATGTGTATGATGGCAAAGCAATGGGAATGGCCGCAGATATGTGTGCGTCAACTTGTGGTGTTAGTCGTGAAGAGCAGGATGCATTTGCGATTGAAAGTTACAAACGCAGCCAGGCAGCAACCGAGGCTGGTAAATTTGAAAATGAAATTGTACCGGTAGAAATTCCTCAACGCAAAGGCGATCCTGTTGTTTTTGCAAAAGATGAAGAACCTTTTAGTGTTAAGTTTGATAAAATAGCTTCGCTTAGAGGCGCTTTTCAAAAAGATGGTACTGTAACTGCCGCCAACGCTTCAACTATGAACGATGGTGCAGCAGCGCTTGTTTTAATGAGCAAAGAAAAAGCTGAAGAACTTGGCTTAAAACCAATTGCAAAAATATTGAGTTATGCCGATGCGGAGCAGGCTCCCGAGTGGTTTACAACAACCCCGGCATTGGCTGTTCCAAAAGCAGTTGCCAAAGCAGGTTTAAAAATGGAAGACATAGAATATTGGGAATTGAACGAAGCTTTTGCTGTTGTAGGAATTGAAAACAGCAAGCGCATGAAACTCGACCCAACTAAAGTAAATGTAAACGGTGGGGCTGTTTCTATGGGTCATCCATTAGGTTGCAGTGGCGCAAGGATTATTGTAACGCTATTGAATGTTTTAAAACAGAACAATGCTAAATATGGCGCTGCAGGTATCTGTAATGGTGGAGGAGGAGCTTCTGCCATGGTGATCGAAAGCGTTTGATTAAAATAGATATGTATTAAAAATTGCCTTCTCTAAACAGAAGGCATTTTTTATAAGTGGTACATTATTGTTTTTCAAATTGGGTATCTTTAAAGTTCAAACTTAATATATGAAGAAATTATTATTGTCCCTTGTTGCGTTTACGTCACTTTCGTTGTTTGCACAAAAGGCCGATTCATCGTTTAGCATTTTTGGAAAATTCAGCAAAGTAAAAACAGGAAAAATGTATTTAACCATCTATGGTGAAAATGGAGCTGTAAAGGATTCGGTAAACTTGAAGAATGGATTTTTCACTTTTAAAGGACACGTAAAAAAGCCTTCAACTGCTTTTTTAACTATGAAGGATCGTAAAGATGATAGACTGCGCTTTTTTATAGAGCCCATCAAAATAACGATAAATGGAAAAGGTGATAAATTAAAAGACTTATCTATCGTAGGTTCTACCTTAAATGATGATGACAAAAAATTATCGGTACTACTCACAGGCTTTAACAAAGAGCAAGATGCGTTTTATGCCGCTTACGATAAGGCTGGTAAAGATAAAGACCAGGCGGCGATGGATAGTTTAGATGCGCTGGAAAGCAGCATGACGGCGAAAAAAAGAGGCCTTATTCAACACTTTGTTCGGGAAAACCCTAGTTCACTACGCAGCGCCATGGCAATAACCGAAAATTATGGTTATTATGCCGAAGCTGATGAAGTGGAGCCTTTGTATAATGCATTACATGCTTCTATAAAAGAATCGGAGAAAGGTATGGAAGTTAAAAAGATGCTGGATATTTATAAAACAGTTGCAATAGGTCAGGTTGCTCCGGATATTACACAATTAGACACAACGGGTAACCCGTTAAGCCTTTCTTCTTTAAAAGGAAAATATGTTTTGGTAGATTTTTGGGCAAGCTGGTGTGGCCCATGCCGTAAAGAAAACCCCAATATTGTAAAAGCATACCAGGCCTACAATACAAAGGGATTAGAAATATTTGGCGTGTCGTACGATAATGAAAAGGGCACCGCTAAGTGGAAAAAAGCGATTGTAGATGATGGCTTAATATGGAAGCAGGTAAGTGATTTGCAAGGATGGAAAAACGCTACTTCTGAACAGTACTATATAAAAGCAATCCCTTCAAATTTGCTGTTGGATAAAGAAGGCCGCATTGTTGCCAAAAATCTATTTGGGAAAAACCTCACTGATAAGCTAGCCGAATTAATGAATTAATAAAGCAATATAATTAGTAAAAAACCGTCTTTATCGAGGCGGTTTTTTTATTTTGAGAGATGAAGAACATAATCAGCTCTTTACTACCTTTGGTTATCTATATACTATGACCCGTTTTATTTTTACTACATTAATCTTAATCAGCATTACTGCTTGTTTTAGCTTTTTAACCAAAGCGCCAGACTCACCGGCGCTGGAAGTAAAACAATTGTATTTAGAACATACCGAATCTTTTATCACAGCAACCAACGCATTATTAACTGCAGTTGAATCCGGCAACGAAAAAAACATACGGCAACAGTTTCTTAAAACCAGGGCGGCATACAAACAAATGGAAACTATTGTTGAGTACTATTTTCATTTTTATGCGGCCAAGTTAAACGGGCCGCCAATACCTTATTTCGAAGAAGAAGAAGCAGATATGCCCATGCAGAGCCCTGTGGGTATGCAGGTTATGGAAGAAATTATTTTTGCAGATTATGCCGCCGCTGATAAAGCCAAACTGAAATTTGAAGCGAAGGAACTGGTTAGGTATGCTATTGAATTGCCCACCATTAATGAGTCCTTTGCTTTTGATGATGCAAATGTTTTTGATGCTTTTATAGAAGAACTGTACCGCATTACAGCTTTGGGTATTGCTGGTTTCGATTCTCAAACAGCCGTAAACAGTCTTACTGAATGTGATGATGCTTTAACCGGACTTCAGCAATATATTTCTGTTTATAAAACCAATTACGAAAAAAGCCTGCCGGGCAAATTTGATCAGCTGAACT
>JBBKXU010000344.1:0-10935 GCA_037969645.1 Ferruginibacter sp.
AATATCCCCGACCAACGGTACAATAAAAAAATCAGTTAAAAAACCAATTAAAAAATTAGTTCACTAAAAAAACAGACAAAAATAAATATGGAACCAGAATTAGAAACTAAAGCAAAAAAAGAAATGGAATTATCGACAACACATGTTACCAATGCACCCGAAAAATTAGTAAAAAAAGTAAAGCCCCTGAAAGGTATTTCAGACATCAGGCGTTTTTTCTATACAAATGACAAACCGATCTATTTTATCAGTGCTACCAATTTTAATTTATTGGGTGCCGATGAATGGGTAAAGGGATTTAAGTTTATCACTTATATCAACTGTTTTAATCACCAGCATCCCAATGTGTTTACACCAAAGGAAGAAATTCCGCATGAGGAATTTCAAAGTATCGAAGACATTAATAATTATTTATTAGAGCATAAAGAAGTGGTGGATTACATCCGCAGCCGCGGCGAAGGAGGTAAAGCTATGTTACTGATGTTTGATGAAAAGACTGAAGAGCTGGCAAAAAATCTAGGGCTGGAAATCTGTTTCCCATCGGCCAAAATGCGCACATTCATGGATAACAAGGTAAACACCAATCGTATTGCTGAAAAAGCAGGCGTGCCTTGCGTACCAAACGTGCTTTCTAAAGTTGAAAATTATAAGCATTTATGCGAAGTGAGCAAACACCTTGGAACCGACCTGGTAATTCAAACGCCATTCGGCGATTCTGGACACACTACTTTCTTTATAACCAATGAGGAAGAATATAATAAGCATGCCGAAGAAATTGAGAAGGAAGATGAAGTGAAAGTGATGAAGCGTATCAATTGCAAAGGCTCTGCCATTGAAGCTTGTGTAAACCGTCATGGAACAATTGTTGCGCCGTTGATGACCGAGTTGGTTGGGTTTAAAAACTTAACACCTTACAAAGGTGGCTGGTGTGGTAATGAAATTTATCCCGATGCGTTTAATGCATCTATCCGCAAAAAAGCAAGAGCATATACACAGCTTTTTGGCGACCAATTACGTAAAGAAGGTTACAAAGGTTATTTTGAGTTAGACTTTTTAATTGATCAGGATACCAAGGAAATTTATTTAGGTGAATTGAATCCAAGGGTCACTGGCGCCAGTTCCATTACTAATCATGCGGTATTTGCTTTGTCTGATATGCCATTGTTTCTGTTTCATTTAATGGAATGGATGGATCAACCATACGAATTGAATGTCAAAGCCATCAACGCACGTTGGGCTAAAAAAGAAAATACAGATAGCTGGGGACAGATGGTGATCAAGCACACCGATAAAATGGTTGATAAAATTATCAAAGCGCCTAAAAGTGGTATTTATCATATGAATGAAGACGGAACTATAACTTTTTCAAGAATGGATACACATAGAAGGTCTGTAGAGTCTGAAAATGAAGCTTTCTTTTTACGCATCAGCGATGTAGATAATTACCGCTATGAAGGTGCCGACCTCGGTATTTTGGTAATGCGTGGCCGATTAATGAGCGACAGTTTTAAATTAAATGCCCGTGCAGAAAAATGGATAAATGCCATGCGCAATGAATTTGTGGGAGTCCCTTTAGACAGTCTTGCAGCACCGGAAGCCCACCCATTAGAAATAGGTGGATTTAAAATGTTGTAATTTCACCAAATGGTATTAACGCTTAATTGCATACAGGAAGATATTCCCGGATATAAATGGCAGGCCTTATTTAATAAGGCCTGGCCTTATTACCGGCAATGGTTTCTGTCGGAAGGTGTGCTGCATCGCAAAGGTTACCTCAGTTCTTTAAGTATGTTGCAGCAACATATGCCGGAGTTGATTCCGGTGTATCACCAGGTATGCGCTTTAGCCGGCGGTGGCGATCTGGAAGCAAGGTTTTTAAGTATGTATTGTCCGCCACCATATATGGCCGGCTGTTCGCAAATGGCTTGCCACAGAGATGATGTTTTTTTAATTAGAAATTACGATTACAACCCGAATTTGTTTGAAGGGAATATGATCTCCACAAAATGGTTAAAGCCTGTTATTGGTATGAGTGATTGTACCTGGGGTTTATTAGATGGTATGAATGCCGATGGACTGGCAGCTTCGCTTGCATTTGGTGGCAGAAAAACATCTGGAGTAGGTTTTGGTATTCCTTTGGTGATTCGATACCTGCTTGAGACTGCCTCAACAGTTGATGAAGCGGTTGAGAAATTGAAACGCATTCCCATTCACATGGTGTATAATGTAACGCTGGCTGATGCGGCTGGGAATTATGCAACGGTGTACGTATCGCCCGACAGGGAGCCGGTGGTTACCGATTTGCCAATTGCTACAAACCATCAAGGCGTAGTAGAGTGGCCGCAATATGCCGCTTTAACATCTACAGTAGAAAGAAAACGAGTAATGGAAAGGATGTATGCTAACCTGTTTGAGAACGAAGAATATATCACCAACAAATTTTTAGAAGCACCCCTGTTTAATTATAATTACGAGAAAAATTTTGGCACACTATATACCGTAAACTATCGGGTTACAGAAAAACAAGTGAAAGTACATTGGCCCGACGCCAGAACAATTGTTCAAACCTTTGACTATTTTAACGAAGAATTGGTTAGCGTTTTCTTGCCAAGAAGAAAAAAGCTGCGGATGATTTTTTAGCTATGGTCTCGATGCAATCCCATCATTAATAATCTTCAATACTTCTTCTCTTTCTTTTCCAATCAACGCTAACCTTGGCGCCCTCACATATTCAGATCCCAGCCCAACCTGCGTTTCAGCCAATTTTATATACTGAACCAGTTTAGGATGAATGTCCAGCTCCAACAACGGCATAAACCAGCGATAAATTTTTGTTGCTTCGGCAATTTTACCGGCTTTAACTAAATTGAAAATATCAACAGTCTCTTTTGGGAAAGCACAAACCAAACCGGCAACAAGGCCGTCGGCACCGGCACATAATTCTTCAAGGGCTAAAGTGTCAACGCCACAAAGTATTTTATAGCGATCTCCAAAACGATTTATTAAACGGGTTACGTTGCTGACATCTCTGGTACTTTCTTTTATGGCGGTAATGTTTTTGCAAACCTGCAATTCATTAAACATATCCAGAGTTACTTCAATTTTATAATCAATTGGATTATTGTAGATCATAACAGGGAGGTCTGTTGAGTCTGCAACAGTTTTAAAATAAGTAACTGTTTCCCGATGATCGCTTTTATACCGCATAGGAGGCAGTATCATAATGCCTTTAGCGCCCCAGTCTTTTGCATATACGGCCTGTTGTAATGCTTCTTTGGTACTACCTTCTGCAATATTTAAAACAACGGGCACTTTGCCGGCACATTTCTCAACAGCAAATTTTACCAAGGTTTCTTTTTCATCAGTAGTTAATACACTGGCTTCGCCGAGTGTGCCGCCAAGTACAATGCCAGTAACACCTGCAGCCAATTGTGCATTTAAATTTTTTTCAAACAGTGGCAAGTCTAATTTGTCATCTGCCGTAAATTTTGTGGTAAGTGCAGGAAAAACGCCGGTCCAGTTAATGCTCATATCGTTGGTTTATAATGTTTTAAGGAATAAGCAATTTACTACTCATTTTTTTAATGAAAATAATCAATCTTTCAAACTTATTAAAACAACTATAAGTATTAGTACTTGCGTTTTCAAAAAAATCAATAATAATCGGTCGCACTGTGCATTTTACAGACTTTATTTGCTAATTTGCTTTTTAAATAATTTCAGATTTCTTCACCTAATCAATAATTAAATGAAGCATTTATTTACCCGGATTTTAAGATCACTTTTATTGTTGTTGTTTCCTGCGTGTTTATTAGCACAATCGGCCCAGGATTATAACATACTGCTGCACTCAGGAAAATTTATTCCTACAGAAAATATCAGCGGTATAAGTAAAACGGCTCCAGTATTTGAACAAAGCCTTTTTAGCAACAAACACTATGTTGTTATTCAGTTTAAAGCATTGCCAACGCAGATACAAAAAGATAATCTGAAAGCTGCCGGTATTGAACTTATTGATTACATCCCCAATAATGCATATACCGCTGTTGTTTCGGCTGACGTTACGATGGCTGATTTTAAATCTCCCTTATTCAGGGCGGTATTTCAGTTTAAGTCTGCTGATAAAACAGTTCCGGCAATTATGAATGGCAGCGTAGCACCACATGCCATCAAACAGGCAGGCTATGTTGATCTTACCATCATTACTTACGAAAAACTTTCGCAAACTCAGATTAGGAGCAGTATTCAATCAATTGGCGCAGCCATTGTTGAAGATATGCCCATGTACAGAAGTTTTGTTGTACGTGTGCCGCAGGCAAATATGCAGCAACTAGTTGCCATGCCATTTATTCAATGGGTTGAATTTATCGACCCGCCAAACGAACTGGAGAATACTTTGGGTAGAACATTGCACCGGGTGAACGTGTTGAATGATGGCGTTAGAAATTTAAAAGGCGATGGTGTGAGTGTTGGTATATGGGATGGGGGCGAAGTAGGCAGTCACCTGGATTTTAGTCCGTCGAGAGTTACTTTGGTTGAAACGAGCAGCGCAAGTACGCACTCAACGCATTGTGCCGGAACCATAACCGGGCGTGGATTGATTAATCCGACTGCCAGAGGAATGGCCCCGGAAGCACTTTTATTTTCTTACAATTTTAATGGTAATATACAAACTGAAATGGCTGCCGGAATTCCTGCTCACAATCTTATAGTTAGCAGTCATTCATACGGAAGCACCCAAACCTGTGGATTAAACGGCGCAGGCGTAACCTATTCATCAACCAGCAGGGCAACGGATATCAACCTTAATAATTTCCCGTATCACCTGCATTGCCATTCGGCAGGTAATTCGCAAACTGCCTGCACAGGCGGATGGTCAACAATTACTTCAAGTGGTAAATCTGCAAAAAATAATATTTTGGTTGCCAATATCACTACAGCAGAAGTATTATCTGGCAGCAGCAGTTGCGGCCCGGTGCAGGATGGCAGGGTAAAACCAGAGATCAGTGCATTTGGTACAAGCGTTTTTTCAACTTATCCCAATAACACCTACGCTACCATTTCAGGCACATCTATGTCTACGCCCGGTGTTGCCGGCTCGGTTACTTTGCTGGTACAGCGTTACAAGCAGTTAAACGCAAATGCGTTACCGCCATCAACTTTAATAAAAAACACCATTTTAAATACGGCACATGATCTGGGTAATCCAGGTCCCGATTATCGCTATGGTTATGGCCGCATTAATGCTTTGGAAGCGGTGAAAATCCTGGAGACCAATCGTTATGTTTTAAGTACGATTACAACAGGTGCAACTAATAACATGAATATCACGGTTCCGGCTGGTGCTGCCCGTTTAAGGGTAATGCTTACCTGGAACGATCCTGCAGGCGCAGCTAACGCAAATCCTGCACTAGTAAATAATTTAGATCTATCGGTGATTAATGGCCCTACAACTACTTTACCCTGGACATTGGATCCAAACAACCCCGCAACCAACGCTGTTAGAGCGGTAGATGTAGTGAGTAATATTGAGCAGGTAACTATTGATAATCCTGCTGCAGGTACATATACTTTGAGAGTAAACGGCCTTGCAGTTCCTACGGGTCCATCGCAAGATTACGCTTTAACATGGAGTGTGGATATGCCTTTTATAGAAGTGCTTTATCCAAACGGTGCAGAAAGTTTTAACCCTTCTTCAAATGAAACCATCACTTGGAATAACGCAGGTGTTACTGGAAACCAAACAGTTGAATATTCGTTAAACAACGGTACTTCATGGACGACTATTTCATCAACAGTAAGTGCAACTACAACCAGGTTGGTATGGTCGATTCCAACTGCCAATACATCAACGGCTTTGATAAGAATTACCAGCGGTGCTTTAACCGATCAGAGTGATGCCAATTTTAAAATTTTGGGTACAACCACAGGTTTTACCGGCTCTGGTGTTAGTTGTAATGCAGGCGAAGTTATTTTTAACTGGACAGCAACAACAAATGCAACGCATTATGATTTGATGAAACTGAACGCTGTTACTGGTTATTTTGAAGCGATGGCTTCCAACGTAACGGGCACTACTTATACAGCAACTGGCCTGCCTCCAAATACAAGCATGTGGTTCATCATCATAGCTAAAAATAATACAACAGGCGCAGCAGGCGAACGTTCTCTTGCGATTAATGTAACAGTTTCAAATGGCGGTGGCGGTTTACCAACCCCGGGAGCCATTAGCGGACAAAATTCAATTTGCGGCACACCAACCGCCGTACCTTATTCGGTTGGAACTGTTGCCGGCGCTACATCTTATATATGGACGGCACCTCCGGGGGCAAATGTTGCCAGCGGTCAGGGTACTACAAATATTACGGTAAATTATCCCGGCGGAAGCACCAGCGGAAACGTTGGCGTATCGGCCAGCAATGGTACCTGTACCACATCTCCATCTGTTTTGGCTGTAACGGTTGGCAGTTCAACAGTTGCGCAGCCAACTTCCGGCGGCGATCAATTACAAACTGTTTGCTCAGGTGGAGCCATACCTACTTTAACTGCTACGGCAACTGTACCTGCAGGCCATTCGGTTGTTTGGTATAATGCGCCAACAGCCGGTACGGTGGTTGCAAGTCCAACCTTGAATTCGGTTGGTTCGGTAACCTACTACGCAGCCAGCAGAAATACCACAACACTTTGCGAAAGTGCAACCCGTACCGCAGTTATGCTTACTATAAATTCGGTACCCGGTGCAACATCATCAGCGGGTGGCCCAACTACTTTTTGCCAAGGCGGCAGTGTAGTACTCACAGCCAGCACCGGTACATCTTACAGCTGGAGCAATGGAGCTACATCGCAATCAATTACGGTTACAACTTCTGGCAGCTACACTTGTGCAGTTACCACATCAACCTGTACAAGTACGACAACTGCGATAAATGTTACGGTTAATCCTAAACCAGGTGCTTCTGTAACAGCGGGTGGCCCAACAGCAGTTTGTCAGCCAAATACAGTTATGCTAACGGCATCGGCAGGCAGCAGTTGGTTATGGAGTAATGGAGCTACAACGCAATCAATAACTGTTTCAATCTCGGGTAATTATTCTGTTGTTGTTACTAATGCAAGCGGCTGTGCTTCTGATGCATCAGCAGCTATACCTGTAACAATCAGTCCGCAGCCTTCGGTAAGTATTTCGGCAGCGCCGTTTACCAGACTTTTACCGGGTTTATCAACTACATTAACGGCAAACGTTACACCCGCAGGTACTTATACTTATTTATGGATGAAGAACGGCACTACTGTTCCAGGAGCCACTGCTGCAACATTAAATGTAAATCTTGATCAGTTGGGCAGTTATTCTGTAAGAGTTACTAATGCCGGCAATTGCAGTAATACTTCTGCCATCAGTAACATTTCAGATTCAGCATCAACCAGGTTGTTTATTCTACCCAATCCTAACGGCGGTATTTTTGATGTGATTTATCATAGTACTACCACAAATACTACCCATTCATTAAGGATATTTGATTCAAAGGGAGCTTTGGTATACGCTGATTTGTACCCTATTAATGCACCGTATCAGCGTATGAAAGTAGATATGAGAGCGGGTGGAAAAGGAACCTTTATTGTTGCGCTGTTTAATAACAAAGGCGAGCGGGTTGCCACCGGAAAAGTTGTAATTCAATAAAAACTAGGAACCTTTCATAAAGGGTGATTACCAATGGGTAATCACCCTTTTTTTATGCAATCACGCCAATTTCTCATTATGCCTAAAGACAGTTATTTGGGTAGAATTATCAGTTATCAATCGAAATACTTCGCCTGTTCATCTTCCATAAATCCACTGTTTAGTTCTGATATATTTGTTTTGGAATTGATATTGTCCCGTTTTTAATCAATCCGGCGTTTTCCAACTATCCTGCTGAAACCTGCTCTTTTTTTGAAAACTTTTAAACCTTAAACAATGAAAAAATTAATTACCCTTTTAGTCGTTTCAGCCTTTTTACTGGCGCCAGCTTTTTTAGCAGCACAGGACATTCAGAACGGTAAACCCGGCATGTGGCCAGCTATTATTAAATACGGCAACACAGCTCCGGCTTTCAGCAAAATCGGCATTGCCGTTGTTGATGCGTCGGGCAATCCGGCAACCGTATCTAACAGCATTGAAAAAAATGTAGAAAGAGATCCAAACGGTACCGTACATTACCGCTATCAGCAAACAATGAATGGCGTCCCCATTGAAAATGCAGATATGATACTGCACGTCAGCAATGGGAAGATCAGCAGCCAGAACGGTAAGTGGATAAAGGATTTTCCTGCCGGATTAAAATCAACAGCATCCGTAACAGAAGCATCTGCTTTAAATAAAGCTTTACAAGATATTGACGCTCAAAAATACAAATGGCAAATCCCCGCCGAAGAGGAATTTTTAAAAAGAGAACAAAATGATCCCAACGCCAGCTTTTTTCCAAAGGCGACACTGGTATATTATTCCGGCGAAAGAGATGTAATTCCTGCTGCTTTACGGTTGGCATACAAATTTGATATTTATGCCCAGGATCCGGTAAGCCGGCAATTGGTTTTTGTTGATGCTGCTAACGGCGCAATCCTTGGCAAGCGGGAACTGATACATGAATCTGACAGAACTGCCACAGCTTATACAGCCTATAGTGGTGTACAAACTATTGTTACCGACAGGGTAAATAATAATTTGTACCGTCTGAGAGAATCGGGCCGGGGAAACGGAATCAACACCTATAATCTGCAACGTAGCAGCAACTATGCGGCGGCAGTAGATTTTACGGATAACAACAGAACCTGGAATAATGTGAACGCCAACAAAGACCAATATGCTACCGACGCTCATTGGGGTACGGAACAAACCTATGATTATTTCTTTCAAAAATATGGCCGCAACAGCATTGATAATAACGGAATGGCTTTAAACAGTTATTTACATTATGGTGTTAACTATTTTAACGCTTTTTGGGATGGCAGCCGCATGACCTACGGTGATGGAAACGCTACCAATAATTATCAGCCTTTAACATCGCTTGATGTTTGCGGGCACGAAATTACCCATGGTATAACCGAAAGAACTTCTGCCTTGGTTTACTCTTACGAAAGCGGCGCCATGAATGAAGGTTTCAGCGATATTTTTGGCACAGCCATTGAAGCGTTTGCCCGACCCAATAATACAGACTGGTTGATTGGCGGCGATTTCTTTACCATCCGCAACATGAGCAACCCAAATGCTTTTGGGCATCCGGATACGTATATGGGTACTTACTGGTATAGCGGCGGCGGCGATAACGGCGGCGTACATTACAACAGCGGCGTTCTTAATTATTGGTTTTATTTACTCACCACCGGAGGCAACGGAGTAAATGATCATAACTATTCATTTAATGTTAGTGGCATTGGGATGGATAAAGCCGCTGCCATTGCTTATCGCTTAAATACTGTTTATCTTGTATCAACCTCACAATATATCGATGCCCGTATATTAGGTATTCAGGCAGCAGAAGATTTATATGGTATTAATAGTAACGAAGCTATTCAAACTGCCAATGCCTGGTCGGCGGTTGGCCTTTATGGTTCCACTTGTAATGTGGCAACCGGGTTAAATGCTACCAATATTTTGGATAGAAGCGCCACTGTAAACTGGGATGTTGTAAGCGGAGCGGCAAACTACACAGTTCAATACAAGGCGGTGGCAGGCAGCTACTGGTACACCGCTCCGGTTACCGTTTCTAATAGTGTTGCTTTAAATTATCTAACGGCTTTAACACAGTACGAATGGAAAGTAAAGTCAGATTGTAATTCGCAGTACGTTAACGGGCAGTTTACTACGGTAGCGCCAATTTGTGTGGAGCCTGCAGGCATTATGTTTACCACCGGTAGTAGTTCGGTAAACGTTAGCTGGGATGCTGCCTGGTACGCAGTGGATTATACTTTGGAGTATAAATTGGCTTCAACATCTAATTGGACTGTTGCAGGTAATACAGCCGGTACATCTTATATGTTAACAGGGTTGGCTTATCCCGAAACCTATGATTTCAGAATAAAAACAAATTGCAGTTCTGGCAGCAGTAACTATGCACAGAGTCAGTTCACCACTTCATCATTTGTGTGCATTGCACCCACCGGACTAGGATTTTCTTACAGCAACAACGTATCTACATTCACGTGGAATGCAGTACCCGGAGCATCTGATTATTTGATTGAATTTGCTTGGGCAGGTGGCAGTTGGGGTGAGCTCAGCGATATAACTACAACCAATTCATACAATCTGGCAAACCTGATGCAAGGTGCTAATTTCCAATACAGGGTAACAGCAAATTGCAACGGAGGATATAGTGTGCCAAGTAACACGTTCTTGTTCAGCACACCGTGCTCTGCGCCGGTTAGCCTTTCGGTATCAAATATCAGTAGTTCAGGCGCCACATTAAATTGGGTACCGGCTGTTGGAAATAATGGTAATACAGCATTTGGAATTGCATACCGCCTGGCCAATACCAACAATGCTTGGACCAGCCTGGGCAGTACTACGGCAACTTCGGTTAACGTGAACGGTTTAGCATCAAATACGGCTTACCAATGGTATGTTAGGAAATTATGCAGTACAGCAAACAGTGGCGAAGTTTACAGTCAATTTACTACACTTGCGGCTTCTTGTACGGTGCCAGCCGGGTTAAACAGCTCTAATGTTACAAGTACGTCAGCTACAGTTAGCTGGGCAGCAGCAGCAGGGGCGGTTTCCTACAACTTACAGTATAAAACAGCGTCATCATCTACCTGGACAACTATTAGCGGTATTACAGGCAATGCACGTAACCTTACAAATCTGGCAGCTAATACAACCTATAACTTTAAGGTGCAAACCGTATGCGCTGCGTCAACAACTGCGTATAGCGCTGCAGCCAATTTCAATACATATTGTGTTTC
>JBBKXU010000345.1:0-15208 GCA_037969645.1 Ferruginibacter sp.
CCTCAATGCCACAATTGGATCTAATTTAGAAGCCTTATGAGCCGGGTACAAGCCCGCGGCCAATCCAACTGCGGAACAAACAAAAATGCCGCTGATAACCCAACCCCACGGCACCACAAAACCGGTTTTTAATAAAATGGCCACCACATTTCCTAATAATATACCCGAAACTATACCTGCGACGGCACCTAATAAACTTATTAAAACCGACTCATATAAAAATTGAGCCCTGATATCTTTTCTGGTTCCCCCAACTGCTTTTATTAATCCTATTTCCTTTGTTCGCTCATTAACTGCTACCAACATGATGTTCATTAAACCGATGGCTGCGCCTATTAATGTAATAAAAGCAATCCAAATGGTGCCTGTTTCTAAAAAACCCAGGTTTTTAATCAGCGCTTCCGCAATACTATCGCTTTTATCAACATAAAAATTGGCTTCATCTTTTACATTCAGTTTTCTTATTGGCCTGAAAGTTCCTTTTGCTTCACCAATGGCTACTTCCATCATTTTTAAATCGGGTACCATTACACCTATATTAAATGAACTGTTTTGAGAAGCATACAGCCTTCTGATATTATTACAGGAGGTAACAACTATTTTGCTTGTATTAAAAAATGCACTCGAGCCTTTGTCTTCCAACACGCCAATTACCCGATACGGCGTATGATTTACTTTAATTACTTTATCAATTGCTTTTTCATGATTATCGGGATATAATTTTTGAGCTACACCACTTCCTAAAAAACAGACACTTCTGCCGCTTTCAACTTCGCTCTCGGTAAAGTTTCTGCCATAGGCTATTTTATAACCGTTCAATTCCAGGTAGTTTTCATCGCCACCTAAAACGGTTATATCTGGATTGGTCTTTTTTCGGTCGTTATTACAAACAATATTTCTGGGACCCATTAAGGCCAGACTTACTTTTGCAGGAAAATTATAGCGCTCTTTAAAGGCTCTTGCCTCATCATAAGTAATTACTTTTCCCAGATTTGATTTTTTTACTCTGGAAGCAGACTTACTTTTCTTAGTGTTATCACTCTGCCTGCCGCCGCCAATTCTGATATTTCGGTCTTTAAAACGCAGACTAAAGGAATTGGCACCCATGGTTGAAAAACTGGTGGTAAGACTGTTACTTGCTGCTTTAATTGAAGTGACGATAAGAATCAATGCAAAAATACCCAAGGCGATAATAACCACCGTTAAACTGGTTCGCAGTTTATTACTCGAAATATTTTTCCAGGAAAGTGCAAGTGTATCTTTAAAAGTCATGTACTGTAATAATTGGCCTAAAGTTAAGCACTGTGGCTACATTATGCAGTAAAACTTTTATAAACGGTACCGTTAAATTTTAAAAATATAACCAGTCGGTAAGTAATTTAGGGTATAAGCCCAAAGCGATAATTAAGATAGATGTGATAACAAGTAAAGTTTTAAATGCAGGTGTGATATCCTCTGCCAATTCAACATCGCTGTTATTTTCTTTAAAGAACATAGCCTGTATAATGCGGAAATAATAGTATGCGCTTATAGCGGCACATAAAACCGCAAATATTACCAGCCAGATATGTTGACCATTTTGAACAGCCGCCATCAGCATATAAAATTTGCTTTGAAAACCTGCGGTCAAAGGAATACCTGTTAAAGACAACAAGAAAACTGTTGCGGTTACAGCCAACACGGGTTGTTGTTTACCTAGTCCGTTAAATCCATCAATGGTATAATCTTTCATTCTTACCAGGATGGCAAAGATGCCGATGCTTGCTAAACTGTAAGCCGCGGCATATAGCACCAAACCTTCTTTGGCCAAACTACTTAATGCAAATAATGAGAACAGCATAAAACCTGCTTGTGCAATACTTGAATAAGCCAGCATACGTTTTACACTTTGCTGAAAAACTGCGGTAAGGTTTCCTATTAATAATGTTGCGGCAATTAAAATAACAATCAGTGTTTGCCATTGTTTGTGCATACTGCCAAAAGCATTTTCAAATAAACGTACAAACGCAAAAAATACTGCAGCTTTTACAATGGTTGCCATGAACGAAGTGAACACAGTTGGTGCACCGTCATATACATCTGGCGTCCAGAAATGGAAAGGCGCAGCCGATACTTTAAATGACATAGAAACTAATAACAGCACCAGCCCTGCTGCAATCATTGCAGGCATGGGTGCATTGCCCGAGATCATTAAATTAATATTGAAAGTTCCGATATCGCTGCCGCCATAAAGGAATGCAATACCCAGCAACATGATGCCGGTTGAGAAAGCGCCCATTAAAAAATATTTCAGCGCCGCTTCATTACTTTTTAAATTCCTTTTATCGCTACCCGTTAAAATATAAAGCGGGATAGAAACAATTTCGATACCAATAAATAAAATTAATAAAGAACTGAAGGTGGAAATTAATGCCACACCGCTTAAAATAAAAAATATCAGTGCAAAATATTCAGATACATTTTCGCCAACTTTTTCTATATCTCTTCCGTTCAACAAAAAGAAAAGCAGTGTACAACCATATGCTACATTAATAAAAGTGAGGTTGAAGCTTTTAAAATCGAGCATGCCTTTTAACTCAACAGCAAAAAGTGGCATACCTGAATTCATTTCCAGGCAATTCAAAAGCAGTATAACCGTCAATCCAAAAATTGCCAGGTATTTGGGTGTGGTTTTACTTTTAATAAAAGCACCGCCCAACATCATCACTACTCCCCAGATTGCTGTAAATATTATTGCGTTCATACCTCTTTTACGCCAAGGCGTTTTTGTTATTTAATCTTAGTTACTAAAGCCGCTACTGTATCTTTTGTTAATTCGATAATGGGTTGCGGATAAACTCCAAACAGGAAAATAAACACAACCAGCACAGCTAATATTAGTTTTTGGTTGAGAGATATCTCCTTTATTTTTTCGGTTATAGCATTTGCCTCGCCGTAAAAAACTTTCTGCACCATATTCAATGTGTAAACCGCTGCCAGTATAATGCTTATCAAAGCAACAACCGTATAAACCATATTAAATTCAAACAGTCCACTAAACATCATAAACTCGCCAACAAATGCATTGGTTAAAGGCAAAGCGATATTTGCTAAAGCAATTACCACCAGGAAAATAGTGAGCGCAGGCGCTTTATGAGCAATACCACCCAATTCAGAAATTTTACGGGTGCCGGTTTGTTTTTCAATAATATCAACCACTATCCACATACCAATAATATTAATACCATGACTGAACATCTGTATCATCACACCTTGCAAACCAATTTCAGTTTTTGTAAAAATGGCGGCACACATTAAACCGATATGGGCAATGGAGGAATAGGCAACAAAGCGTTTTAAGTCGTCTTGTTTTATAGCGATTAAACTTGCGTAAATCATCCCAACAACTGAAAGACCGATAACAATATTATCAAACTTTGTAACTGCATCAGGGAAGATGGGCAGTATCCACCTAATAACCGCAAACACACCCATTTTTACCATGATACCGCTCAGCACCATAGTGGTGGAAGTTGGCGCCTGTTCGTAAGTATCTGGCTGCCAGGTATGAAAAGGAAACACGGGCATCTTGATGGCGAAGGCCACAAAGAAGAGCCAGAATACCCAGTTTTTTTCTGCAGGAGAAAGCAACGCCGAATAAACAGCATTCATTGAAAAAGAATGCTCGGCAAAGGGCGTTGCAGCTGTGTGCATATACACATATATAATACCAACCAGCATCAATAACGAGCCAGTGAATGTATATACAAAGAATTTAAAAGTTGCTTGTATCCTTTTTTCACCACCCCAGCGGCTGCACAAAAAGTAAACGGGTATAACAGCCAACTCCCAGAAAAAATAAAATACCAATAAGTCCATCGCCGTAAACACACCCATTAAACCGGCCTGTGTTATTAACATCAGCCCATAATAAACGTTTGCATTTTTATAGTCTGACTTATACGTGGCGATAAATATTACAGGAAAAGCAACGGCTGTTAATGCAGTAAGCATATGCCCCATACCATCCAGGCCAACGCTGAAATTACTTCCAAGATTTTGCAACCAGTAGTAGCTTACATTATTAAGGTAGAAATGTTTTGTGTTATCAGCATACAAAAGACTCATCACCGAAATACCTAAAGTAATCAGCGATGCCAATACAGCCCAGTTCTTTACCAGTTTATCCTTGCGTATAACAAATGCCACAAGCCCCGCCAGCAGCGGAAACCAGATCAACAACTCAGGAAACGTTATCCAATAATCTTTCGGGTCCATATTTAATAATTACAAAAACAATTGAATAATAAAAAAAATCAAAATGCCCAGCACCATCATTAAAACATAAGTACCAACCTGGCCCGATTGTATTAAACGAATTTGCCGGCTGCCATAATTAACAGCCTTGCCAACGCCATTCACCAAACCATCAATGCCTTTCTTCTCAAATACATTACTAAAATATTTTGCGATAGAAAGCAGTGGTTTTACAATGATGCTATCATATAATTCATCCACATACCATTTGTTCGCCAGCACTTTTCCAAGTCCTGTTTCTTCCTTGTCTGTTTTTTGATATTTGCTGAATTTGTTCCAGGCATATAACAATGCTATTAATGCAGCTCCAACAGAAATTCCCATCAAAATATATTCTGTTGTATGTGAAATATGATGTTTTGCTATGAGTGCATTGCTCTGTGCAAATACCGGCGATAAAAATGTTTCAAGCCTGTGACCGCCATGCATAAATATTTCGGGGATACCGATCCATCCGCCAATAACAGATAAGACTGCAAGTATAATTAATGGAATAGTAATTGCTTTCGGGCTTTCATGCAGATGATGTTCCTGCTCTGATGTACCTCTGAATTTTCCGAGGAAAGTCATGGCATACAAACGGAACATATAGAAAGCCGTCATGATAGCACCCACAACGCCCACGCCCCAAAGCAATGGTGAACTTGCAAACGCACCAGCCAATATTTCATCCTTAGAAAAGAAACCCGAGAATGGTGGCATACCGGCAATTGCCAAACAAGCCAGCAAGAACGTTATATGAGTGATGCTCATGTATTTTTTCAGGCCACCCATATTACGAATATCCTGTTCGCCACTCATAGCATGTATTACACTACCTGCACCAAGGAACAACAGCGCTTTGAAGAATGCATGTGTCATTACATGAAACACAGCACCAGTATAGGCTCCAACACCAAGCGCTAAAAACATATAACCCAACTGACTTACGGTTGAGTAAGCCAATACTTTTTTAATGTCGTTTTGTTTAAGTGCGATTGTGGCTGCAAGAATTGCAGTTGACAAACCTACAATAGCAACAACACATTGTGTTACGGGCGCCATGGTATATAAAATGTTGCTTCGGGCTATCATGTAGATACCTGCAGTAACCATGGTTGCTGCATGTATCAAAGCACTCACAGGTGTTGGGCCAGCCATTGCATCTGGTAGCCAGGTGTACAAAGGAATTTGTGCACTCTTACCCATGGCACCAACGAATAAAAGTAAAGTGATACCGGTAATATCAACAATTGTTATTGAGCCTGAAGTAAAAAGAGTAGGAACAGTTTCGAAAACTGTATGAAAATCCACAGAACCAACCTTTGCAATCAACCAAAACACAGCCAGTAAAAAACCAAGATCACCAATGCGGTTCATGATGAAGGCTTTCTTTGCCGCAATATTGTAGTTGGTATTTTTAAACCAGAAACCGATAAGCAAATAAGAGCAAAGTCCCACGCCTTCCCAACCGATGAACATGATAACAAAGTTGGCACCCATTACAAGCAATAGCATAGAGAACACGAACAGATTTAAGTAAGCAAAATACTTTGCAAAATCTTTTGGTTCTTCATCGTGCATGTAGGCAGTTGAATACACATGTATTAAAAAACCAACGCCTGTAATTATTAATAAAAAGATAGAAGAAAGTTGATCTATCTGAAAATCAAAACCGATTTTAAGCGCTGCAATATTTATAAAATCGAAATAATGAAAAGCTTCTTTGGGAATATTGCCGCTATTCAGTTGCAGAAAAACAAGTAAGCTGATTACGAAAGAGGACAACACAGTTCCACTGCCGATGATACCGGCAGCTGTTTTTGAAACCTGCTTTCTACCCAAACCATTTATTAAGAAGCCAAGCAAAGGCAACACAGGTATTAGCCACACTAATTGAAAAACATTACTCATAAATAATTTTGAGACTTCGGACGTCAGACAACAAACAACAGAAAAACTATCCGTGGTCTATCGTCTTTGGTCTGTGGTCAATTCTTTAACCTGTTTAAAAAGTTCACATCTACTGAATGCGTATTCCTGTATAACATAACGATGATAGCAAGTCCCACACTTACTTCTGCTGCTGCTACCACCATAATAAAAAACACAAATATTTGTCCGTCACTTACTACGCTCGGCATAGATTGTCCTATTTCCGACGCCGCATGCATTTTTGAAAATGCTACCAACAATAAGTTTACAGCATTCAACATCAACTCTATGCACATAAATATGATAATAGAATTGCGGCGGGTAAGAACCCCAACAACTCCTGTGCAGAAAAGCGCCACTGCTAAACCGATGTACCATTTAATTTCCATACTTATCTCACTAATTATTCGTGTTATAAATTTTACTTTTCTCTTTTTCCTATCACCACTGCACCTATCATTGCACTTAAAAATAATACTGAGCTTATTTCAAATGGAATCACATAATCTTTAAATAAAACCATTCCCAGATTTTTAATTAAACCACTTTCACCGCCACCCATCAAAACCATGTTTGATGCCTGCTGCGTTTCGGAAATGGCAGAAATAATAACCAGAAATAAACAACCGCCCGAAATCAAACCGGCGAACTGCAGCATCCGATGTTTTTTAGGTTCTGATTCTGCATTCAAATTCATCAGCATCACCACAAATAAAAACAATACCATAATGGCACCGGCGTAAACAATAATATTTACGATGGCTAAAAACTGCGCATTCAATAAAATATAATGGCCCGAAATGGTAAAGAATACCACAATAAGAAACAGGATACTATGCACCGGATTCTTACTGGCAACAACCATAATGGCACTGAATAAAGCCAAAATAGATAAACCCCAAAATAATATTTCTGTAATGCTCATGCCTTTTAATTAACCGTTTCTTTTTTTGCCCTATTACCTAATGCTTTTTTATACGCTTCGGGATCATCTTTAGGGTGAGGTATCAATAATTCTTCTTTTTTATAAATAAACTGTTTACGCTGATAATCGGATGGCGCAAAAGTTTCACTCAAATAAATTGCATCTTTAGGACATGACTCTTCACATAAACCGCAAAAAATACAGCGCAGCATATTGATCTCGTATTTGGCTGCATACTTTTCTTCCCTGTATAAATGCTCTTCACCCGGTTGTCTTTCTGCCGCTTCCATGGTAATAGCTTCTGCCGGACAGGCAACGGCGCACAAACCACATGCTGTACAGTTTTCACGTCCGTCTTCGTCCCTGTTTAAAATTTGCAGCCCACGAAAAACCGGACTGAACGGCCTCGTTTTTTCAGGATAGTTGATCGTTGGCTTCTTTTTAAACATATGCATAAAAGTGATCATCATACCCTTAAAAATCGCAATTAAATAGAGCCTCTCCAGGAAACTCATTTTCCGGCGATCAACTTGCTTTACTCTGTTTGTTAATGCGTTCATATTTTTATCCTCTCTTTCAACCCGCCTTCGACAAGCTCAGGCTGACAGTTTTTGACTTTCTAAATTTAAAAATGCCATCCGTTTTGTTTCAACAATATAATTGCGCCTGTTATCAGCATATTGAACAATGCCAATGGTATCAAAATCCTCCAACCCAGATTCATCAACTGATCGTATCTGAATCTTGGAATTGTCCAACGCACCCACATGAACAAGAATATGAACCCAGCAACTTTTGCCATCAACGCCAGTACTCCAAGAATGGCCATCCATGTTTGATCGTAATTAGCTTCGTTTAGGAACGGAATATCGTAGCCGCCAAAAAACAAAGTAGCCATGATAACACTGCTGATAAACATATTGATGTATTCCGAAAAAAGGTAGAAACCCAGTTTCATGGATGAGTATTCAGTATGATAACCGCCAATCAATTCACTTTCTGCTTCGGGCAAATCAAATGGTGTACGGTTACACTCAGCAAAGGCGCATATCAGAAATAATAAAAAACCTAAAGGCTGATATACAATATTCCAGTAGCCGGTTTGCTGTTGCAAAACCATTTCTTTAAGGCTCAGCGTACCTGTTACCATCAGCAAAGCAATTAAAGAAATGCCCATAGCCAGTTCGTAACTGATGATTTGCGATGCAGCTCTTAAGCCACCCATCAACGCAAATTTGTTATTGCTTGCCCAACTGCCAATCATGATGCCATACACACCCATACCTACTACCGCAAATACATATAATATACCCACGTTTACATCTGCAATTTGCAAAGAGACATCCCTGTCAAAAATATGAATGGTTCCTCCCCATGGCACAACGGCACTGGCCATGATTGCAGTAAGCATAGCCAGCGAAGGGCCAAGTATAAATAAGAATTTGGCGGATGAAGTAGGGATTACCTCTTCCTTAAAAAATAACTTTAACCCATCAGCCAATGGCTGCAAAATTCCGAAAGGTCCTGCACGGTTAGGTCCACGCCTGTCCTGCAATACCGCAGCAACTTTTCTCTCTGCAAAGGTTGCGTACATAGCAATCACCAATGAAGCCATTACCACAATGACGATCAACACCAGTTTCTCAATAATCAAACCCATTTCAATTGCTAAAAACATAAACCTGTTTTATAAATTTTATTCTTTTGGTAAACCCCATTGGGTTGATTCTCCTTCGCCTTTTACAAACTCACCCGACTTGGCAAAATCTTCCATATTCGCCGGCCCTTCAATTTCACTCAATAGAATGTTAGGATTATTTACATCACTAACATTATGTATGTTCATCAATAATTTTGGATCACGGCCATTCATTACTTTTTTTACTGTTTCGATTGGCATATCCAGTTTTGCATATTTATTTGCACCAATCACCGAATGACGACTGATGGTTGTTAATCCTTCAATAGTCCAATCGCTTGTTTTCTTTTTATCAAAGCGGCAGGCATTGCATATCCAGCCGACCTTTCCGTTGTAGCTTTGCACTTCTCCCCATTCGTCTTTACGGGCTGTAACACGATATACCTCATCGCCACGCAACCATAATGTTGCTTTGCCGCAGCATTTTGGATTTTCACAATCACGGTGAGCATCAACAGGTTTGGTAAACCAAACCCTGTTTTTAAACCGGAAAGTTTTATCGGTTAATGCACCCACCGGGCAAACATCAATCATATTGCCACTAAAATCATTATCAACGGCTTTAGAAATATAAGTTGAAATAGCGGCATGATCACCACGATCTACTACGCCATGAACCCTTTGTTCAGTAATTTGATCGGCAACATAGACACAGCGATAACAAAGAATACATCTTGTCATGTGTAACTGAATGTAAGGACCAATATCTTCTTTTTCGAAAGTTCTTCTCTTAAATTCGTAGCGGGTTCCTTCTTTACCATGATCATATCCAAGATCTTGCAAATGACATTCGCCTGCCTGATCACAGATAGGACAATCGAGCGGATGATTGATCAATAAAAATTCAACCACGCCATTTCTTGCATCTTCAACTTTTTCGCTGGTCATGTTTTTTACAACCATGCCATCCATAACCGTTGTACGGCAACTTGCCATTAATTTAGGCATAGGCCTTGGATCAGCTTCTGAGCCTGCGGCAACTTCTACTAAACAGGTACGGCATTTACCACCACTGCCTTCCAGCTTACTGTAGTAGCACATGGCAGGCGGCGCAACGTCGCCACCAATTTGCCTGGCTGCATTTAATATAGTAGTGCCCGGTTCAACATCAATAGTAATATTATCGATGGTGATTTTAAATGTAGAAGGCGCTTCTTTTTTTACTTCATCTGCCATTATGCTCAATTATTTACTTGCTTCTTTTTATTGGACTTTTTACCACTCAGCGAAAAACTATATCCTATCATGCCATCAACAGCGGTAAAAAAGAAAGCTTGTTTTCCCAATCCCGAAGTTCCTTTTTTATGCAAAACGATATTAGGCATATTAATATATCCGTATTTATTTTCAAACTTAATTGTAAGATGTTTAAATAATGTTGCCTGTATCCCAGCTTTTAAACTTAGCCCAAACCCTGATACATGATACTGATCGCTGATTTCGTAATTCAATAAATGGACATTAGTTCTGGGCAATAATATACCGCCACCGCCACCAACCAAGGCATCAATATTACAGTTATTGCTTGCGGCATGGTACAGGTTAACATATTTCTCCACTTCAAGATTAACATAGTTTAACCCATCGGTGTGCTCAAACGTCAAGAAATCTTCTGTTAGTTTTTTTTCTCCATTATAATTTCCTTTAAACGCACCATCCCTTTGAATATTTCCTTTCATCATCACCGTCTGATCATTATCCATCACATATTTCAAGTGATCGAAACCAAAAGAAACAGCCAGATTTTTACGAACAAAATAACCTAACCGGAAATTTGTTTGCGGAGTAGTGAATCTATCTATCCGCATATAATCTTCGACGTTAAAACTGGTTGGCCGGTCGTGGGCAGATACTTTATACAATTTGAAATCGTAATCTTGTCCCTTAAACCCAATATTACTCTTAGTATAAGCGGCTCTGTTCCATCCCCACAAAATGTATACCTGCCCCTTTTTAGTACTGGAATAATTTACTCCGCTTTGTGAAAATGCATCTTTCACAAAAAAACTAAGTACCAATATAATTACAATTCTTTTCATTCTTTTTTTTATGCGGTTACCGGAACATAAATGGGATCTGCGTAATGTGCCAATCCAAAATTCTTGGTCAAACATTCAACCGGATTATTTACATGCCACTCAAACTCATCTCTAAAATGCCTGATGGCTGCTGCAACAGGCCAGGCCGCTGCATCGCCTAAAGGACAAATTGTATTTCCTTCAATCTTTCTTTGAATATCCCAAAGCAAATCAATATCACTCATCTTCCCTTTTCCGTTCTCAATATTCAATAATATCTTTTCCATCCAGCCGGTTCCTTCTCTACAAGGGGAACATTGTCCGCAACTTTCGTGACGGTAAAATCTTGCCAAAGTATAAGTATGTCTTACTATGCACTGGTCTTCATCCAACACAATAAAACCACCCGACCCCATCATACTTCCGCTTGCAAAACCTCCGTCAGCAAGGCTTTCGTAATTCATTAATCTTTGTACGCCTCCAGCTGTGCTTAATAATAAATTTGCCGGAAGAATAGGAACAGATGAACCACCAGGGATACAGGCTTTCAATTTTTTACCATTGGGAATGCCGCCACAATATTCATCGCTATAAATAAATTCTTCTACCGAGATGGTCATATCTATTTCAAAAACACCCGGCTTGTTGATATTACCACATGCGCTCATCAGTTTTGTACCGGTACTTTTTCCGATTCCGATCTTTGCATACTCATCGCCTCCATCATTGATGATAGGTACCACTGCCGCAATAGTTTCTACATTGTTTACTACGGTTGGTCTGTCCCAAACACCTTTTACAGCGGGGAACGGAGGCTTAATTCTTGGATTGCCACGTTTTCCTTCCAGTGATTCAAGTAAAGCTGTTTCTTCTCCGCAGATATAAGCACCTGCGCCACGCTGCACATAAATCTCACAATCAAATCCGCTGCCTAAAATATTCTTACCAAGAAAACCATTTTGCTTTGCCTCACCAATGGCTTCTTCCAAAATATCTACTATCCAGGCGTACTCGCCGCGTATGTATATGTAGGAAACATTTGAACCAAGTGCGAAAGAAGAAACAATCATTCCTTCAATAAGGATGTGTGGAATAAATTCCATCAAGTACCTGTCTTTAAAAGTACCTGGCTCACTTTCATCGGCATTAACTACCAAATGACGGGGCACACCATCAGGCTTAGCAAGGAAACTCCATTTTAAGCCCGTAGGAAAACCTGCACCACCACGGCCTCTTAAACCGCTCTTCTTAACTTCTTCCACAATATCAGCCTGCGACATTTTCAAAGCCTTCTCCACACTGCGGTAACCGCCTTCACGGCGATATACTTCGTAAGTACGAATGCCCTCAACATGTGCTTTTTCTAATAATAATTTTCTGCTCATCCGCCTGATCTTATTTATATTTTACGCTTTCAAAGCTTGTCTTGCAAATAGTACCCACCTGTTTCCCTTCTTCACCCAAACTTCCAAAACTCTCAAATGATAACTACCCTTATTGCCTTTCACCGATGCTTCTATATCAGCAACAAAACGCACACTCGCCATATTGCCATTCATCGAAACTAAAATACTGTCTTCTTTATAACTGTGATAAATAAGATAGCCAGTCTTCTGGTTTTCTATCATCTCAGTTTTAGTTTCTACCCAACCATTGCTGTGGCCGTAACTCAAAGCTTTATCGGTTTGCTGATTGATAGAGACTGTATTCTTATTAACCAATGTTTGGTGAAACTCTTTTACAGTTTTTATCAGCTTTTCTTCATCAGTTTGAGCACTTGCAATTACTGCAATGAATAAAGATAATATGGTCAGTAATTTTTTCAATTTAATTCGCTTTTGCCCTGCACTCAGCTATAATGGCATCTACTTTTTCTTTAGTTAAATGTTCTTTATAAAATTTACCTAACTGCATCATGGGTGCATAACCACAGGCGCCAAGACACTCTACGGTTTTTAAAGTAAACATACCATCAGTAGTTGTTTCGCCAACACCGATGCTTAATTTCTCTTTGATGTATGCAATAATATCATCGCTGCCGTTCAGCATACACGGGCCAGTTTGGCAAACTTCAAATAAATATTTACCGACCGGACTTAAGTTATACATACTGTAAAAGCTGGCAACTTCATACACTTCAATGGGCTCAATTTTTAAAACCGACGCCACATAATCCATCACCGGCACATCAAGCCAGCCACCAAACTCTTCCTGCGCCATGTGCAATACAGGTAGCAAGGCGCTTTTATGTTTGCCTTCGGGATAACGGCTGATAATTTCCGCCACCTTTTTTAAACTGCCTTCACTAAAAGAAATCATCCGATTCTAGTTTTTAGTTTTTAGTTTTTAGTTTTTAGTTTGACTGAAAATCTGCAGTCATCAATCTAAAATCTCAAATATTTATGCATCCATTTCCCCTGCAATCAAATTCAAACTACTCATTGTAATTACCGCATCACTTAACATGCCGCCTTTAACCAATTCCTCAAAAGCCTGGTAGTAAATAAAACATGGCCTGCGGAAATGTAAACGGTATGGTGTTCTTCCGCCATCACTTATTAAATAAAACCCAAGTTCTCCATTGGCTCCTTCCACAGAGCTATACACTTCCCCAACAGGCATTTCAGTTTCACCCATCACAATTTTAAAGTGATAAATGAGCGCTTCCATCTTGGTATATACATCTTTTTTCTCAGGCAAATAATAGGCAGGTGCATCAGCATGAAATACTTCAGCATCGGCGCCTTTAAATTCTTTTACTTTTTGAAAAGCCTGTTCAATAATACTCAGGCTCTGCCACATTTCTTCGTTACGTACTAAAAAGCGGTCGTAACAATCGCCGGTGGTACCAACAGGTACGGTAAAATCAAACTCTTCATAACTGCTGTAAGGCGTATGAACACGTACATCGTAATCAACACCGGCGGCACGCAGGTTTGGCCCTGTGAAACCATAGTTTAATGCCCGTTCGGCAGATATAGGTCCACATCCAATCGTACGATCCATAAATATCCGGTTACGAGTAAACAGGTTTTCAAACTCTTTTAATTGCTTAGGATATTCCTTCAGGAATTTTTCGAGTTTTTCAAATGCGACAGGAGTGAAATTCCTTTCAAAACCGCCAATGCGCCCAATAGTAGTAGTAAGACGGGAGCCACATATTTCTTCATATATTTCATAAATTAATTCACGATACTGCATGAGGTATAAAAACCCTGAGAATGCACCACTGTCAACACCAACAATTGAATTGCAGATTAAATGGTCAGAAATTCTTGCAAGTTCCATGATGATCACTCGTAAATAATCGACCCTTTTAGGAATTTGTATGCCTAACAATTTTTCGCAGGTAATATGCCAGCCCATGTTGTTGATGGGCGCCGAACAATAATTCAACCTGTCGGTAAGTGGTGTGATCTGGTATAGCGGTCTGCGTTCTGCAATTTTTTCAAACGCCCGGTGAATATAACCAACAGTGGAAGACGATTTTAAAATACGCTCACCATCCATCTCCAGAATATTCTGAAACACGCCATGCGTAGCCGGGTGCGTTGGTCCCAGATTAAGCGTGGTGGTCTGCTTTTCTATACTTCCTTCCGGTAATAAAATGTGATCGCTCATACCTCTCTGCTGTTATATCGTTTTTTTGTTTTTATAAAATGAGACCAGGTCTCCGCCCTGAAAAATCGCCATCAATCCAAATACAATTCCGCCAAATAATTTCATCCCCTCCTTTGTATCGCAATAATCATAAAATGCCATTGCTGATCCAAATGCGAAAGCAGCAAGAGCCAATATTAAATACACTGATCTGTACTTTGAATGCTGTTTAAACATGTAAATGCTTTTTCAAAAAAAATGTTTCGTTCATCAGCATAAATAAAATCCGTTCTCATCAGCCACATCTGTGTTATCACTGTTCTATCCTCGCCCAAACATTTCATCATCTTTATCAATCCTAGTCTGATCTTCCAATGGAAACTCTTTTCTCATCGGGAAATAATCCATCTCCTCAACATTTAATATCCTTATTAAGTTCGGATGCCCCACAAAGTTTACACCGTAAAAATCGTAAGTCTCTCTTTCCATGTGATTAGCCGATTGGTATAATGCAGTTGCACTAAACACATCTGGCTTTTCAATAGCAACAAATACTTTAAAACGTATCCGAATATTATCAACTAAATTATGTAGGTGATAAACCACAGCCAGTTCTTCTCCTTTTCTTTCTGGATAATGTACTGCCTGCAAATCAGTTAAAAACTGAAATCTTAATTCTGCATCATCAAATAAAAACTGAAGCACTTTTAAATTAAGGTCGGTAGGCGCTGTAAACGTAAGCATACCATAAGGCTC
>JBBKXU010000346.1:0-3402 GCA_037969645.1 Ferruginibacter sp.
TGATACGACTATTGCAGAAGAAAAAAAGAAACCACTTGTTGCAAAGCTGAAAAAATACAGGTTAAAAACTGTTTATAAAAAGATCAGTCCAGATGTGCAATTATCATGGGTAATATCCGGCTTTACCGTAACAGAACCGTATCCGCCTATTCACAAATCAATATTTGATTTACCCGAAGCGGCATGTTCTGATTTTAGTATTGAAAAAAAATTATTGACAGATAAACCGCTACCCAAAGAAAAACATCCCGGCCCTACCCCGTATATTCCATCCGAATTTATATTACCCACCATCTTATTACCCAAAAGAAAAAACAAAAACATAGCTATGGATTAATGCTACCTGTTGCATCACATGTAAAACTACATTATGTTTAAGGTATCCATCCCAACGCCGTGTCATGAAGACTGGAATAAAATGACACCCGACCAAACAGGCCGCCATTGCAGCGCCTGCGCCAAATCTGTTGTTGACTTTACAGCCATGAGCGACGAAGAAGTGCAGCACTTCTTTCTTCATAAAAAAGAAGAAAAGATTTGTGGTAGGTTTAAACATACACAACTACAACGGATAGTTATTGATTTACCACCAAACATTTTTAGTGTGCAAATGCCATTATGGAAAAAATTCCTGGCAGCCTGTTTGATTGTATTTAGCACCACTTTATTTTCTTGCGAAACAAAGATTAATAACGAACAGCCAAAATATTCGCAAACCGAAGGATGGAATGATCCACTACACGATGGAGCCTATGTAGGCGGATTGACGGTAATACAAGATTCGATATCAATATCGCCTAAAGATTACCCGGTCACTTTGGGCTATTCAATTCCAACAATAGTAGTTGATACTTTACAAGATTTTATTTCAGGCGATATAGAAGCAGTTCCGATGGACAAAGGGCAGGTTATAATTAAAACTGATTCGGCCCTGACAATAAAGCCAAAAAACGACAGCATCACAAAGGGCACTCCGGCAATAATAAGGTATGATGCTAAGAAAATCGACTCAATAAAAAATCCGCCTAAAGCGGATTCAGCAGATTGCAAAACGATTAAAAGCTATTATTAAACTTCAATCAAAAATGTACCCAGGTCAATCACTTTCCCTTCGCCCAAAACAAATTCTTTCATCCCTTCAATATCTACATTATGCGCCACTTTGCTTTGAAAAACAAGCGACTCATTATTATATAATGCAAAATATAAATCGGGATTAATCTCCGGATTTAAAAAATCCTGATAATCTTTTCTTTTAAAAGAAACCCTGGCAGTTCCACTATCATCAAGCGGACTAACACCTAAGTAATCATCTTCCATAAAATCCTTTTCGTACAGCCTGAACTCGTAGCCAGAGCCAGTTACGGCAGCATCGCTACCCTTGGCAATAAAGCTTGCGGTCACTTCAATATCCATTTCAGCATCTAAAGAAAAACTACTCATAATATCTTATTTAAGTACGCTTAAAGTTACAAAATTAAACTCTTCCTTAGTGCCCTTTGTGTTGCACTTCCTTTGTGTTTCTTTGTGGTAAAATACTTAAAACCACAAAGGGCACTAAGGTTTACACAAAGGGCACAAGGAAACCATTAATCATTCAATTTCAACACTGCCAAAAACGCCTCCTGCGGCACTTCCACATTACCAATCTGCTTCATCCGCTTCTTACCTTCTTTCTGCTTCTCTAATAATTTACGCTTACGGCTAATATCGCCACCATAACATTTAGCAGTAACATCTTTACGCATGGCACTGATGTTTTCACGGGCAACTACTTTGGCGCCAATGGCAGCCTGTATAGCAATTTGAAACTGCTGCTTTGGTAACAATTCTTTCAACTTTTCGCAAAGCTTACGACCAAATTCCTGCGCCCTGCCACGGTGAATCAATGCACTCAATGCATCCACTTTTTCACCATTCAACATAATGTCCATCTTTACAATATCACTTTCACGGTATTCTATCGGGTGATAATCAAATGACGCATAACCACGGGTCATGCTTTTTAATTTATCATAAAAATCAAAAACAATCTCTGTAAGCGGCATATCAAAACTAAGCTCAACACGGGTTGGGGTAAGATAATGCTGGTGTGTAAGCAAGCCACGCTTGTTTATACAGAGGTTCATAATATTACCAATATAGTCGGGTTTGGTAATTATCTGCGCCTTAATAAACGGTTCATCAATGTGATCTATCCTTGTAGGATCGGGCATTTCGGTAGGATTGTTAATCTTAATGATCTCCTTTTTTACCGTTGTTGCAATAAAGCTCACGTTGGGCACGGTAGTTATTACCGTTTGATTATATTCTCTTTCTAAACGCTCCTGAATAATCTCCATGTGCAACATGCCTAAAAATCCGCAGCGAAAACCAAAGCCCAATGCCTGTGATGTTTCCAGCTCAAATGTGAGAGACGCATCATTCAGTTGCAGTTTATCCATGCAGTCACGCAGTTCTTCAAAAGCATCCGTCTCTACCGGAAAAATACCCGCAAAAACCATCGGCTTCACATCTTCAAAACCTTGTATAGCTTCGGTAGAACCATTAACAGTTGTGGTAATGGTATCGCCCACTTTTACCTCTTTGGCATTTTTAATTCCGGTAATAATATAACCCACATCGCCCGCCTTTACTTCGTTTCGTGGACTCATACCAAATTTTAATATGCCTACTTCATCGGCACCATACTCCAAACCGGTATTGCTAAATTTAATAAGATCGTTCTTTTTAAGTGTACCATTGAAAACACGGTAGTAAACAATAATACCGCGGAAGCTATTATACACACTATCAAAAATCAAAGCCTGCAATGGTGCAGCCGGATCGCCTTTTGGTGCAGGAATACGCTCGATAATAGCAGTCAATATCTCCTCAATACCAATGCCGCTTTTACCGCTGGCATGCAAAATAGTTTCTGGCTTACAACCAATTAATTCAACAATCTGATCGGTCACATCTTCAATCATAGCGCCGTCCATGTCAATCTTGTTAATAACCGGAATAATCTCCAGATTATTATCAATAGCAAGATATAAGTTGCTGATTGTTTGGGCCTGAATACCCTGACTGGCATCTACCAATAACAACGCTCCTTCGCATGCGGCAAGTGCACGACTCACTTCATAACTAAAATCCACGTGGCCTGGCGTATCAATCAGGTTCAACACATACTCCTCTCCCTTCCAATGGTAATTAATTTGTATTGCGTGGCTCTTAATGGTAATACCTTTTTCCCTCTCCAGGTCCATATCATCCAATACCTGCGCCTGCATATCACGGTCGCCAATGGTTTTAGTAAATTCCAGTAAACGGTCGGCAAGGGTGCTTTTACCGTGGTCGATATGTGCAATAATGCAAAAATTTCTGATGTTCTTCATGTACGTTCACGCTCTTTTTAAG
>JBBKXU010000347.1:0-5559 GCA_037969645.1 Ferruginibacter sp.
TACTGTAAATGGATATGCTCCAATTTCAATAACGAATTTTGTAGGTGGTGCCCCAACCGACCGGTTTACTGCTGAGTACATCAGACCTAACCCATTCTTTGCACAACCAAAAGCTTTAGGTCTTCTTAGAGTTAGTAAATGCGATTACTGGCAGCTTGATAAAAATACGGGAACAGCTACAGTAGATGTAAGATTATATTGGGATGAGACGATCAATAATTGTACTTATGCATCGCCATATGTAAGAGATTTATTTCTGGCGGCTTTGGTGGTTGCACATTATGATGGTGCAACTTGGGATACTTATGGTGCACCGAGTACATTCGTTGGTACTGCTGCGGCCGGTAATGTTACCTATCCAGGCGTAAGTGTTTTCAGTCCATTTGCTATTGGCAGTATGGACGTTAATAATCCGCTTGCAATAAGTTTGAATTATATTACCGGGCAAAAACAAAGCGGCAATCATCTTTTAAACTGGAAAGTTACCTGTATAAGCACACCGAGCGCTACGCTTGAATTACAACGCAGTAGCGATGGCAGAAATTATACCGGCATCTACAGCATATTTGCCACAGCCTTACGCTGTGCCCAGCCATTTGATTATACCGATAATCAACCGGCGAAGGGTACTAACTACTACCGTTTAAAAATGACTGATGTTGATGGTTTTGTTACGTATAGTACGGTTGTTACTTTAATAAATGCCAACAAAGGAATTGATATCATGAACATTGCGCCAAATCCGATTGTGAACGGTCAATTCAATTTAAGAATTAGTACTGCTGAAAAAACACAAATGGAATTGGCGATAACCGATATGCAGGGCAGGGTATTGCAGACAAGGTCTGTAACAACTATTGCCGGATTTAATACCATACCAATGAATGTAAGGAACCTGGCAGCAGGTACTTACCAATTGTTTGGTAATACTGTTGATGGAAGAACGAAAGTGTTAAGATTTGTAATTCAATAATACAGAAGCCAATTGCTTATAAACGGGTCCTGCCATACGGCAGGACCTTTTTTTATGTGTGATAAAATTTGCGACGGGGGAAATTATTCTAAATATTTTCTAATAACCATAAAGGCGACAACAGCTAATACGAGCACTGTTACAATGGTTATATACAACCAGGGTTGTTCTTTTAGTTTTCTTTTTTCTTTTCTTTTTTTCTTTTTTGCTGTTTGCTTTTTAAGCTCTTCATTCAGTTGAGTAACTAATTGCGCAAGCTCTTCTTTAGTTTTAAAATGCTCCAGTCCTTCAACGGCATCGTTCATAAACTCATCATCGGCCATCTGCTTTTCCACTTCATGGGCTTCGGCGGCAGTCAGGTTCTTACTAAGATAGTCAAGCAGTTTATCCTGCTCAATATCTTTGTTTAAGTTAGATAATATGTCTTTTAAATCGTCGCTCATGTTAAATACAAGTTCTTAGTTTTTAGTTCTTATTTGTGTGCTAACAAAAGCAGCTTTATTTAATTCTTACTCTCAGCTGCCAATTCCTAATTCCAAACTCCTAATTCCCAACTCTTAACTCCTAATTCAGACTGCCAACTAAGAACTAAAAACTAAGAACTAAGTCTCTCCATTATAATCCTCAAATTACGTTTCCCGTTTTGTATATGGCTTTTAACCTGCATTATACTAAAACTGCTTTGTTGCGATATTTCGAGGTAACTCTTTTTTTCGAGGTAAAACAAAGTTACACATTGTTGCTGCTCTTCGTTAAGCTGTTTAAGCGCCAATGCCAGGTTATCTAATGTTTTATCTTTTTCAAGATGGTTGTTTTTGTTTTCGGGTTCCGCCGTTGCGGCCATTGTCTGGTCATTAATTTCGGCGGTAAACCTGCCTTTATCACGTAACCGCATTAAACAATTGTTTTTTGCAATCATGTATATCCAGCTTTTAAAATACTCTACTTTGTATTTGTGCAGCTCATTTATTGCTTTTAAGAAAACCTGTTGCACTGCATCTTTGGCTTCTTCCTGGTTCTTCAGGTATTTCATGCTTACGCCCAATAGCAGCATGGTATAGCGTTCAAGCAAGATGCCCAGCCATGCATTGTCATGATCGGCATAAAACTTGTCCAGCAGTTCCGTATCGCTTATATGTTCGTATTTGCTTTTGTTCAAAACCGGGTAGCAAATTTGTTTTTAGTTAGATGTAAACTTACTTTAATTTCCATAATTTAGTTGTAACGAAAATGAAAACATGAGTTACGCTGTTTGTTGTGTACCTGTTGCGCCTATAAGAATGGAGCCTGATCACCGCTCGGAAATGGTGAGCCAGCTGCTGTTTGGTGAATGCTGTATTATTACCATTGTTGAAAAAAATGGTTGGGTAAAAGTGGTAAGTAAACTGGATGCTTATACCGGCTGGTGCCAGCAGCCACATTTCCAGGAGATAGACGAGGTACATTATTATCTTGAAGAAAATAACCTCACCGCCGATTGGGTAAATGAAATTGATTATAACGGCCACATGATGTGGGTGCCTTTGGGCAGTTCCTTAACCGCCATGAAGAACGGCAATGCAATTTGGCGTAAAAACACAGTACATTACTCTGGTAAAGTGTGGGAGCCTGCTGCCGCAAAGCATGATGTTAAAACCATCAAGCAACTGGCGTTTAAATTTTTAAATACGGCTTATTTATGGGGTGGCAGGTCGGTATTTGGTATAGACTGCAGCGGCTTTACACAAGCTGTTTATAAATTTCTAAACGTTCATTTATTAAGAGATGCACAGCAACAGGCTACTCAGGGAGAACTGGTTAGCTTTTTACAACAGGCCCATTGCGGCGACCTTGCTTTTTTTGATGACGAAGATGGCAATATTATGCATGTGGGCATTTTACTGAATGCACAGGAGATTATTCATACCAATGGTAAGGTAAAAATTGACAAGATAGATAACGAAGGCATTATTGATACCGATACGGGGCAACGTAGTCAGCGGCTGCGGATAATAAAAAGATATATCTGATCAGCCGTCATTTGGATCTTTGTGTGGGATGGAAGCTTGATTAATATGGCTGTTGTCTTTTTGTTCAAGTTTGGTTTCATCGCCCACTTTCTTCGGCTTGTCAAAAAACAACATCTTAACAGCGATTATCATCATCATTACAGCGAACACTTTTTTTACGGTTTCCTGTGGCAAGGCGAGTGCTATTTTGCTGCCGAAGTAACTGCCAAATAAAAAAGCAAGGGAAATAACCGCCACCACTCTCATATCAATATAGCCCTGCTTGTAGTATTGAATAACACCCAGTATACCAACCGGCAGCAATAAAATACCCAAAGAAGTACCCTGCGCCATTTTTTGTGAAAATGCCAGAAAGAATACCAGCGCTGGTACAATGATGATACCGCCACCCACACCAACCATACCACTGAGCATGCCAGCAGCAATACCAATCAGTACCAGTATTAAAATCATTTGTAAGTCCATAGTCGTTTTTTTTGCTGTCATTTGCTAAAATTAGATTTGTAAAAATCAATCGCTTCTTCAATTACTTTATAAGCCGCTTCTTTATTTTGAAACTCATCAATCTCTACTTTTTTATTTTCGAGTACTTTATATTGTTCAAAAAAGTTGCGGAGTACAGCTATAAAATGTTTGGGCAGGTCCTGCACATCGGTATAATAATTTACGCCGGGGTCTTTGCTGGCAACAGCAATTATCTTATCATCTTTTTCGCCGTTGTCAATCATTTGCATATTACCTATGATTGTTGCTTCAACAAGACAGAGCGGCTGTATACTTTCGCTGCATATCACCAGTATATCCAACGGGTCGTTATCCTGCCCCAGTGTTTGTGGAATAAAACCATAGTTAACCGGGTAATGAAAAGAAGAATAAATAATACGGTCTAATTTAAGCAGGCCCGTCTTTTTATCAATTTCATATTTAGAGCGTGAGCCCTGCGGAATTTCAATAAGTGCATTTACAGTTTGCGGAGCTTTGTCTCCGTGATGTGCGCCGTGCCAGGGATGTAGTGTGTGCATTTTTAGTTCTTAGTTTTTGGTTCTTAGTTCATTAGGTCAGACTCTCCTCTCAGGAATTCCTCGTGATAATGTAATAACCTAAAAAGGCAGCAGCAATGCCCAACAGAATACTTAAGCCGCTGTAAATTATTGCCATACCAACTTTTCCGTTTTGCAGCAGTTCCATATTCTCTAAAGAAAATGCAGAGAAGGTTGTAAAGCCGCCACAGAGGCCGGTTGCAAGGAAAAGTTTCCAGTTGTTTGCAAAAGTTTCATCCTTTATGCTAATGGCAAAAACAATTCCGATGATAAAGCTGCCGATAATATTTACCGTAAGTGTGGCGTAAGGAAAGTATTTAGTGCTGGTAAACATACCGGCTGCATACCTGAGCATGGAACCAATGCCTCCACCTAAGCCAACCAGTAATAAATTTTTAATCATTTTGCTGTTTAATCATTCACGGGGAATGTATATTTTATATCAACAAGCCACTTGCTCTCCATCCTTACCAATTTTAGAATAGTTGTGTCTTTTTTATTGTAGCTGGGACTGTAATTAAAAATATAAACACTGTCGTTTACACTGTTAACATTGTTTACTTCAATATTAGATTGCTTGTATTTTTCAAGTAATTGTTTATCCAGCGTTTTATATTTCTGTTTGAACCGGTCATAAATCTGCTGATTGGTTTCATCTTTAAGCAAGTATTGTTCTGCTTCTTTTAAATTGTTGTCCAATACGTTGCGTACAAATGCACGAGCCACTTCCATATTGGTAACAGGTTCTTTATCTTTTTCAGCATTGCAGGCGCTTAGGGCGGCAATGAGTGTAATGGCAGCCAGGTATTTTTTAATCATGGTTAAAGTTAAACATCTTTATTTTATGGCAAAAAAAGATCCCGGCATTTGCCGGGATCTTTTAAAATAGTAATAACGGGGTTATTTTTTGTCCATTGCTTTCTTTAATGAGTCAAGCGCCTCCATACCTTTATCCATCATCATTTTAAGCGAATCAGGACTCATGTTCTTAAATTTCTCCATCTGCTCATTCATCTTATCCATGTCTTCTCCATCCATGCCATCATTCATCTTTTCGGCACCCATGCTCATCAAACTGGCCATATCCATGGCCACTTTCCAGCTGCCGTCTTCTTTCTTAAGAATAAAATTGATAGCATTGCCGGTTTTAATCTCCTTAACACTCACTGTAGCTTTATCGCCATCAATTTTGGCTTCGCCGAATTCCATTTTGCCTTTATCAAACTGATCTTTAGTTTTATCTTCCATGGTATTGTCCTGCATTTTCATGCCCATTTCCATGATGTCAAACATGGCTTTGCTGTCTTTTGTGGCCAGCTTACGTGCTGTTGCAATATCCTTTTTCGCCATTGCATCAAAGAAGCTGGTTAATACTGCTTTGGGGTCGCCGCCACTGCCGCTGTTGCAACTGCTCATGTAAATGGCCGAAAAAGCAAATAGCGCTACTAATAATTTTTTCATAAACTGTAAGTTTTTTAAAAGTTAAATCCACCCGCATAACGGGGCGGGGATGAGGGTTAAAATTAATTTTATTTTT
>JBBKXU010000348.1:0-4543 GCA_037969645.1 Ferruginibacter sp.
GGTCTGGTGATGTTAATGCCTACCGAAAAATTTTTGCCGCCGCTAATAAAACGGTTAACGGTAAAAATACAAAGTGATCAGAATGTTTAACTTGGTTTTCGGCACTTTAGATAAGTGCTTTTGATAATACATGGCGTTGGGTAATTAAACAAGTCTCATTCTCATGGAGTAAAATTGTAAATTTAAACATTAAACTATCAGCCTTTAAATCAGTCTTAGAACAGTTCATTTGATCATTAACTATTATTCCTCAGTTTATGCCGGCCTCTAACCGTTTAAAAAATCAGCATTTGTTATGGCGTAGTGCCTTTGGCCCCATGGCCGAAAATGCGGCTTCATTGGACACGATCTCACAAAAATCCCTTTGGGCCTTGTTGATAAAAACATCATCCAAGCCGGTAGAAAAAATTGAAGTAACCAAAAATCCGGCTGATGAATATTTAATGGGGATGACTGATCCTAAGGAAATTCAAAAAACTTTTAATACACCCGAACAACGGAAAAAGATAAGAGATCAGTCTAAAGAAGATTTGAAAAACCTGAACTTACGCTGGTTACAAATTATGATTAACAGCGAGGCACAGTTAAGAGAAAAAATGAGCCTGTTCTGGCATGGTCATTTTGCCTGCCGCATACAAAACGGATTTTTTCAACAGGAGTTGTTGCAGATAATCAGGAGTAATGCTTTGGGCAGTTTTGGCGATATGCTTAAGGCTGTAAGCAAATCCCCGGCCATGCTGCAGTTTTTAAATAATCAGCAAAACAAAAAGTCAAGCCCAAATGAAAATTTTGCCCGTGAAGTAATGGAGCTGTTTACCATGGGGCGTGGCAATTATTCCGAAAACGATGTAAAAGAAGCCGCCAGAGCTTTTACCGGCTGGGGTTTTAATATGCAGGGCGAATTTGTTTTTAGAAAAAATCAGCATGATTTTGGTGGCAAAACCTTTTTGGGTAAGACGGGAAATTTTGATGGCGATGATATCCTGAATATGCTGCTGGAGAATAAGCAGACCGCAAATTATATCAGCAAGAAAATTTACCAATATTTTGTAAATGAAAATGTAAAGGATACAAATCAGCAGTGGTTAAGCAATCGGTTTTACAGCAACAATTATGATATTTCAAAACTATTGGAAGATTTATATACGAGCGATTGGTTTTACGAAGAAAAGAATATCGGTACAAAAATAAAATCACCGGTTGAATTGCTGGTAGGCATCAGAAGATTATTGCCCATGCAATTGGAGAATGGCCAGTCGCAGCTTTTATTTCAGCGTGCATTGGGGCAAATATTGTTTATACCGCCAAATGTAGCCGGTTGGCCGGGCGGAAAGAGTTGGATAGACAGTAGCTCTCTAATGCTACGCCTGCGGATTCCTCAAATATTATCGGCCAATGATGCATTGGATATTATGCCCAAGGCCGATGATGATGTACAAATGGGCATGATGGAGATGGCCGTTAAAAAAATAAAGGCAACAATAAAAGGGGGCACTGCAACCATCGACTGGACATCTGTAAATAAAATCTTTGAAAACATACAAAGAGAAAAATTACTGGACAGTATTACTGATACCGTTTTACAAACAAAGAGCCAGGTGAGTAATTCGGTGCTGGATAAATATGTAAATACAGCAAGCCGGGAAAACTATATTAAGAGCGCTGTCGTAAATCTGATGGCAACGCCGGAATACCAATTATGCTAGTTGAAAATTAAGAATGAAAAATTGTTTTAGTGTCTAGTCATTTTTCATTCTTAATTCATCATTTTTAATTTTTTGAATTATGGTCATTAAACGCAAAGAATTTTTACAAGTTGGTTCATTAGCCACAGCATCGCTTATGCTGCCTAAATTTTTAAAGGCCTTTGAAAGGCCGATGATGGTACCGCCAGGCAATAAAGTAGTGGTGGTAATTCAATTTAGTGGCGGCAACGATGGATTGAATACGGTGATACCGGTGCGTAACGATATTTATTACCGGGAAAGGCCGAAGCTGGGAATTGCAAAAAAAGATGCCCTGTTGCTGACTGATGAAACAGGGTTGAACCCTGCACTTGAAGCTTTTAAAGGTTTGTACGATGATGGAAGTCTGGCCATAATGAACAGTGTTGGCTATCCAAACCCCGATCGGTCGCATTTTAGAAGCATGGATATTTGGCACAGTGCAAGCGAAAGCAATGAGTATGTAAATACAGGCTGGCTGGGCCGCTACCTGGATGCACAATGCAAAGGATGCGATAAACCCACACAGGCCATGGAACTGGATGACGTTCTCAGCCTGGCTTTGAAAGGAGAAGAAAACAAGGGGCTGGCTTTTAAGGATCCTAAAAAATTATACAACAGCAGCAACGGCAGGTTTTTAAAAGATGTAAGCGCCGATCACAAGCATGGTGAAGAAACCATCGACTACCTATACAAAACCATGAGTGCTACATTAAGTAGTGCCGATTATATTTATCAGCAAAGCAAGGCGCATCCAACATCGCAAATATACCCCAGTACCGGTTTGGGTAAAGATTTAAAGACAATTGCTTCGCTGATTTTTTCAGACATCAACACCAAAGTATATTATGTCAGTCTTGGAAGTTTTGATACCCATGTGAATCAGGAAGGCCAGCAAAAAAGATTGTTTACCGAACTAAACGATGCTGTGAAGGCTTTTACAACCGACCTGAAAAGCAATGGCCGTTTTTATGATGTGCTGATGATGACTTTCAGTGAGTTTGGCCGACGGGTTAAACAGAATGCAAGTAATGGTACCGATCATGGCACTGCGAATAATATGTTTTTCATCAGCGGCGGACTAAAAGAAAAAGGCGTTTTAAACGCCATGCCCGATTTGAGCGACCTGAATGAGGGTGATTTAAAACACAAAGTTGATTTTAAAAATGTGTATGCTACTGTGTTAAATAAATGGCTGGGAGCAGATGATAGGATGATATTGGGGAATAAGTTTTCACATTTGAATTTTATCTAGACAATAAGCTAAGAGGACAAAGGAGGAAAAGAGGGAAGCATTTGCTCACCTCTTTTCCTCCTTTTCTCTTTTGGCCTCTTAGCTTATTATTTTACATTACCCATCCATCTTTTCAAAAACGGAACGGTAAACATCAACAGTACACCGATGATAGCAGAAGCAACAGCAATATTAAAAATCACATCTGCATAATAAGGCAGCGAAAGTACACGGTCATCTTTGGCAAGCACTTCTTCAGGCACGCTCATTAATGCTCCGATTTTTGCGGCAACAAACTCACCAACAGCCGAAGCAAAAAACCAGATACCCATCATTAATGCAACCATTTTTGCTGGCGATAATTTGGTTACCATTGAAAGTCCGATCGGGGACAAACAAAGCTCGCCAAGTATTATAAAGCAATAACCCCAAAGGAAAGGCCATAGCGGTACGTTGCCTGTATCTAAATTGGCATTACATCCCAGGTAGAAAACATAAAAACCGAGCGCCAGAAAAATAAAGGATAATGCAAATTTCATTGGTGTACTGGGTTCTTTTCCCCGCTTGTTAAGCCAGGGCCAGAGTGGCGCAACAATCAGCGTTAAAACAATCACCCATCCCGGAGGTAAAAAATTATTTACACTGAGTTCAGGTAAATCAATACCAAATAATTCCATGCGTCCGTTTCTTTCGGCAAGTAAATTCATAGAGCCGGCATTCTGCTCATATATGGCCCAAAAAATAATGGACATTATGATCATGATAAGCGCAGCAAATAATTTCATTCTGGCAGCTTTTTCCAGTTTCATTCCCTGGTACAACACATAAATCAATGCAACAACACCCAGTCCGAACATGATTGGGTCCATCAACTCATACTGATTAAATAAGGCAACCACCAGTGGCACCACAACCAGCGTACCGCCATAAATTAAAACTTCGGGTGTAATGAAAGCGAAAACAGGTTTCTTTAATACTTCTTTATCAGGTGGTAATCCTTTATCCCCTAAAGACTTTTTTCCAAAATAGAAAACGACAAGACCCAGCGCCATAAATATACCAGCCAAACCAAATCCGTAATGCCAGTTTATTTCGGTGCCTACATAGGCACACAGGGCTCCACCAAGAGCAGCGCCAATATTTATACCCATGTAAAAAATCGAAAATCCGCTGTCTCTTCTTGGATCATTTTCTTTGTAAAGTGTACCAACCAGGCTCGAAATATTTGGTTTAAAAAAACCATTACCACAAATGATAAAAGCCATGCCGTAGAAAAAACTCCAATCGGTGGGTATGGCTAAAACCGAATGACCTAAAGTCATTAATATACCGCCAAAAATAACCGCCCGCTGGTAACCAATAAATTTATCAGCCATAAAACCACCAAACATAGGCATAGTATAAACCAGGGCAGAGTAGGAACCCAGGATTGCGTAAGCCTTACTATCGCTGAAATCGAGCTCGGTAACCATGTATACCATAAGCAAAGCTTTCATGCCATAGAAAGAAAACCGCTCCCACATTTCGGCAAAGAAAAGCAGGTACAATTGTTTGGGTTGGCCCGAATTTGTCAGCTGGATATTTT
>JBBKXU010000349.1:0-9601 GCA_037969645.1 Ferruginibacter sp.
ATGATTGAGAAAATTTACATCGTACCACAGGTAAAAAAATTTTTTGGCAACGATATAAAAAAAGGAAAACTGTTACAATTATTAATTGAACTGGATGCATTATCATAAAACAAATCAAACAATATGAAAAAAATAATCTGCAGCTTATTTGTGATTATACAATATCAAATGCTGGCTGCACAAAGTGTCGGTATTGGTACTGCGACACCTAATGCCAGTGCTCAGCTTGATATTTCCAGTACTACCAAGGGATTACTGATACCCCGTATGACTGCTGCACAAAGATTGGCTATCCCAACCCCGGCCATTGGATTAATGGTAATACAAAATAACAATTCAATTTCGCCCCCAGCGTCTGCGGGGCTTTATTTATGTGAAGATGTTGGAGGACTGCCAACATGGAGAAGAATTGCAAGGTCAGATGAAATAACAGGAGGTTCATCCACCTGGACAGTTAGTGGCAGCAATCAATATAGTAATGTAGCAGGAAATGTGGGTATAGGCACCAGCACACCCGATAACAGTGCTGCCCTGGATGTAAGCAGCAGCACCAAAGGACTGCTGATACCCAGGATGACAACAACACAACGGAATGCCATTGCATCGCCTGCTGATGGATTGTTGATCTACAACATAACTACCAACCAATTTAACCAGCGACAAAGCACTGGTTGGAAAATTATTCTTAACAACGATTCCTGGACGGGAGGTGGTAGCGGACAAATGTTTAATATCGGCGACAATGTAGGTATTAATATTGCAGGCCCTTCGGAAAGATTAGAAGTAGGTGGCAATATCCGTACTACAGGTGCTGTAAATATTGACAATACCTCTGCCATACTGCAACTTAAAAGTGCAGCAGTTAATAAAGGATTTGTTCAATTATCAGGAGATAATTTGAGGCTGGGAACAAACTCAGGTAATACAACCGGCAATGTGGTTGTACGTTTAAACGGAAGCGACAAAGTACAGATTAATCCCAGCGGTGACATTGACATGGATGGAAAACTTACAAGAACGGCAGTAACCGGTATAAATTCACTTTTGCCTGTATGTTATGGTTATATCCACGGTGATGGTACCATTCTCAGTGGCACCGGTAATTTTTCTGTTACGAGACAAAGTGCAGGCCGTTACCGAATAAGCTGTGCAAACATGACCCTGCTCTCTGTGATTTTGATAACAACTACAAGCGCTGATAGAATTTCTGGTGTATACCAGCCAACAGCAACCACTTTTGATGTAGAAATAAATAGTGTTTCTGTGACGAGTGCACCTAGGGATGAATACTTTTTCTTTCTTGTTTATAAGCCTGGTTAGCCACCAGTCATTTCGACAATAAAGAAAGCGAATCCGAGAAATTCAAAATGTTTATTATTTTTTGTAATAACTGAAATAACTCTTTGAATAATGATTAAAAATCAAATTACCTTACATATTCAGGTAAAAAACATTCACGATAAATATAAATGGTCAATGAAAACTCAGCGGAAGTTAAAGAGGATGAACAGAAACTTAATAGAACGAAATCGAAAAACGGGATATTTCTACTGTTTACTGATCACATAAATCACCGAACTACATTTTCGTACATCACTTAGCGCTTTTAGGTTTGACAGAAAGCCGTTGAAGACAGCTTTAATAATATTTCCTTTACCATTCTTGTATTGCTCACTCAGCATGCTCACATAAAAACTATCGAACCACATAGGTTTAACAGCCGTTAATTGCAAGCCGTGTTGCGATAACAAATGCTCTATGCTCTGCGGTGAAAAATGATACAAGTGCCTTGGTACATCATAAGCAGCCCAATGCGCTTTGTAAGTTTCCGCATCTTTTGAAGTATAGTTAGGCACGGCAATAAATAGTTTGCCGCCGGGAGCCAATAAGGTTTCTATTTGTTTCATGTACTTATGCAAATCATGCACATGCTCAAGCACATGCCACATGGTGATGGTATTATAAGTAGCGGGTTTTAATTCAAATAATTTTGCTGATTCCTGCGGATGAATATCGTAAAGTTCTGCAGCTTTTGTACGGGCAATAGCATCAGGTTCCAGTCCGGTAATGGACCAGCCTGCTGCTTTCATAGTATGTAAAAAAGCGCCGGTGCCGCAACCGATATCCAGTATTTCTCCTGTTGATTTTCCTGTTGCTTTAACAATCAATTTCTTTTTTGCAGTCAGCGTTCTCTTACGCACCAAATGGTACAAACTGTTGATGATTCCTTTTTTTGTATCGCTGTGAGAAATATAATTATCAGAAGCGTAGTAAGCACCAATATCATCCTGCGCCGGTACGTCCTGTGTAAACCTTGCCGTGCAGGCATTACAATGCCAGATAGAAAAATTGTTTTGAGAAACGGTATAGTCTTTGGCTGTAAGTTGCTCCTTTATTAAATCGCTGTTACAAACGGGGCAGCCGGTATAATGAATCATGAATGAATATAATTTACAACATTGCCAAAGGACGATGTGTTTTCAAACTGTGTAAAATAAATGGCAAGCAATGTTAATCCAACGGCAGCCAAAACAATGGCCCATATCCACCAACGATCTGCTATGGCTGTCTTTGGCGCAAGAAATTCAGTCATTCGGGTGTTGGTGGTTTCCTTGTCGCCAACCAACATCTGGTGCTCTGCATTCAGGTGAATTACTCTTTCGGCAATAACGGGCTGTGCAAAACTTACAGGCAGTTCCTCGGGTTTAAAACTGATGGTGCCTGTACCATCCACAAAGAAATTACCGACGGATTCAATGTTTACATCAGCCTCGGCTGTAATATCCCTTTTTATATTTTCACAAAAATGATAGAGTGCTTCAGCAGCTTCATTGGCATGACAGCCGTTTGAATTTGCCAGGTAGGTTACCAGTCCGGATGTTTCGCTTTCGGTATTTGTAAATTGAATAAATGGTTTTGGCGCCGCAATCAACTTATTAGTAAAATCCGCATCGGCACCAGAACTAAGCACAGATAATGTACCCAAACCCGGCAAAGGGCAGGTTTTAGTTTGAAAAAGATAAGAAGCGATTTGGGTTTGCATGGGGGCAAAGATAAAGGAAAAGCCCCCTCTATCTCCCCCGAAGGGGGAGGAAATCTGGAAGATATTAGAGAAGACCTACTTTTGATGCACCCCTTCGAGTTCCCTCTCCTTTCGAGGAGAGAGCCTGTCCCGAAAAAATCGGGAGGTTGGGGTGAGGTCTAAAAATTCACCCTCACCCCGCCCATCAAATTGAGCCCGTACACTTCGTAATTATGCCAACGCTGGTATTTGGTATTGAAAATATTGTTCACATCAATCCAGGCGCTGAAGGTTTTATTTATTTTGAATTCTGCCCCAGCGCTTAAATCCGAGCCGGGCTTTAATACTTTAGCTACATTGCCTTTATCTAAATAAAAGCCGGCGCCAAATGCATTAAAATCGGCTTTAACCAAAACCTGCTTAAACGCCCACCAACGCAGCGAACTAGTAAACTCCATAGGGCGGGTATGCCATGCTTTGGCATTATCTTTCATAAGTGTATAACCGTTAAAAGTTACGCCTGCCGTTACGTTGAATTTCTCTTTGTTGACATAACTTATATCTCCGTGAATCCTGAAATTCTTCACTTTGCTTTCATTGCTGATGATAAAGGATTTGCCATCTGTAGCCGTATCATTAATAAAGAAAGGCAGGTTGTCGTACGTAATATAACCGGCTTTGGCATTAAAGTTAAAATGTTTGCCCAGCGTACCTTTTATACCGCCATAGTATTCTGTCTCCTTGGTATTTAACTGTGTTGTAAAGCTGGCTAAGAAAGGATTTATTTCACTTAGATTACGATAAGTGTTCTTTGTGTAACGTCCCACCCATCCAGCCTGAAAGGCAAATACATTCTCTGCAATGAAGGCTTCGGCAAATACATTGGGCAGCCAGATGAACTTGCCGTTATCCCAGGTTGGTATTATACCACCATTAATACTAAAACGTGGCGTAGAAAAAACCAATGTAGGTGCTACCTGATAAACATTGTTGTTAATCTTTACATTACTGGGTACCAGATTCTTTGTGTTGTAATTTGTAATATCCGCCCTGCCTTCTAATTTAAAAGTAAAGGCTTCGCCAAATTGTTTTTCAAATGGTGCCGATAAAACAAAAGAGGTTTCGGTGAGTTTATTTACATTGGTGAAACTGCTAAACTGCAGGCTGGGATTATAGTTTATACCAAACTCACCGGTCTTAGTATTGCGTACACCAACTTTTACGGCAAAGTCCTGAAACTGCTGACGCACGTCTTTTTTGCTGTATTTATATACACTTGTATCGTAGCCATACAGGAAATTATCTCTCATTTTTACATCTACACCGGCATACACTTCATTGGTTGGTAAAAACAAACTACCAGCTGCTTTTACATGCAGGCGTGAATAATCCTGGTACAGCAATTTACCTTTGGAAGAAATATAATCGGCATATACATTGGCCAGAAACCTTCTGCCATCGCCAAAACTAAAGCCAGCGCTAACATAAGGCGTTGAAAAATTACCGTAACCTGCTTTTACGTAATTGCGTAAACCTAGGTAGAGGTTTGTATCCTGCTGCAAAGCCAATGGCTTTAAAGGCATAGGCTGATAGGCATAAAATAAATTCTGCGCCGGAATATTGTAAGTAAGATTGGGTAGTGTTGTATCCGCATTCATATGCGTTGCTGATAAATTAATTTTTACCGCATTACGCAATACCGGTTTATAGGCCGAATTAATATCAATGGTTGATGTTTTCTTCAGCGTGTCTTTTTGTGCTAATACCGACATTGGCAATAAAAAAGCAGCTATACCTAAAAAGGCAATACTCATTTTGCTGCTCCTGCCGTTGAATATTGAACATGGATTATTGATCATTGAATATTTTTTATTTCTTGTTTGCATAGTTGTTTTTTAGGTTTTCATTCTTACTGAACTTGCTATAAGGCGGCTCCTACCCGTTTACTTTACTCATGGTTTTTTCTTCTGCTATCGCTTTCTCTAATTTCTGCTGTGCTTCATTTTTCAATTCAGGAATAACAGAATTCTTGGCCACACTTTCATAAGTTGCTTTTGCATTGAAATAATCTTTCTGCTGCATAAAAATATCGCCGAGTAAGATATAACTTTTGGTTACCCAATTATCATAAGAACCTGTTTCTTTAATTACTGCCAGTGCCGATTTTTCTGCATCCTTTAAACTACCCAGGGTAAATTGGCAATTGGCTAATTCGTAACGAGCTTCGGCTCCCCACGCAGATTTATTAATGGCTGCTAAAGATTTAAACGAGGTGATAGCACCGGCACAATCGTTATTTACTTGCTGCGATTTACCTAGTACCAGTAAGGCAATAGATTTATCATCGGTGCTGATACCTTTTTTGGTAAGCAAATCTTTTGCAGCATTGTTTGCTTGTGTGTATTCTTTAAGTTGATGATAGCAGCGAACCAATCCTCGTAAGGCTTCCAGTAGGTTATCCTGGTTTATAGAGCCGCTGGTTAATGATTCAAAATACTTTTTAGCATTTACATAATCCTTCAATTCAAAATAACTGATACGTGCTGCTTCCAGCGTTGCTTTTTCAAAGAAGCGGTTAATGCCTTTGCTGTTTACATATTCGTAACCAACCAGTGCATTTTGCCAGTCTTTAGCTACCCGGTAACAGTCGCTGCTGAATTAATTGGCTTCTAAAACATAGGCTCCGTTCGGATATCTTGATAAATAATTTTTGAATCCGTCAAGTGCAGCTGGACAATCATTGGCATTGTATTTTAGTCCGGCCGAAGTATAGGTTAGCGAATCTGCTTCGCTAACTGAAATGCTCTTACCACTCCTACGCATCATTTCTACATATTCATTGGGCTTACCAATTTCTACATAAATATTCTTCATGATATCAGTTGCTTCATCAGCCTCAGTTGATTGCGGATATTTTTGAACCAGTGCCTGATAATTGGTTAAGGCATCGTCATACTTATCGGTATTATAATACACCAAACCGAGTTTTAAATAAGCCCGTGGCTTTAAACCGCCTGCTGCAGCATCATTCAAAACATTGGTGAGGTAAGGCACAGCCGATAAAAACTTTTCATCGGCAATATAAGTTTGCGCAATTTCCATATTTACATCGGGCACCAGATTACTTTTTGGATATTGCTTAAGTAAGGTGTTAAGTGTATTGATCTTATTGGTTGAGCTTTTTACACCAGCTATTAGTGATTTTTGCAACATAGCGTAATCACTTTGCGGCAGGGCATTATTCACCACATTATCATACATGGTATTGGCCTTGGTAAAATCCGAATTCATAAAATAACAATCGGCACTGCGTATATATGCATCTTGCTCCATGGCAGGCGATGTTACTGAAACAGATTTTGTTATCTGCTCAAAAAAGCCAAGCGCTTTACTGTAATTTTCTTTTTGAAACCAGCTATACCCCAAAACATAGTTTGCGGCGTTTTTATTAGCTTCTCCAAGCGTGGGCACGTTCGCCTGCTGGTACAAACTCAAATATTTAATGGCATTATCATAATCATTTTTACGGTAGGCAATTTCTCCTTTCCAGAAATTTGCATACGGCGTTACAGATGATGTTGGCTGCGCTAAAACTTTAGTAAACAATTCATCAGCCCTTTGTATCTGCTGGTCATTAATATACTCTACCGCACGGCCATACAAAATACGTGGATACACTTTTTGCATAGAAGCGGTTGGCTTGCTAAACGATTCATACAGTTTTAAAGCATCGGCAAAGTTGTTTGTATTGGCCATCAGGCTTACTAAAATTTCTTTGGCCTCTGTATCGTATTCACTATTAGGATAATCATTGAGATACTTCTTCATTTCATTCAATGCGATATCCTGGTAGCCTAATTCATAAGAAAGTTTAGCATAATTAAACCGTGATATCTGCTGCTGTAATTTATTAGAACTGTTGAAAGCACTGTACTGAAAAGCGTTACGGGCATTAGCTTTCTGGTTTGTACGTAGGTAACAGTCGCCCAGCAAGTACATACTGTTTTGCCCCATTGAATCTTTTTCGGTGCTCAGCTGTTTAAAACCTTCAATAGCTTTGTCCAATTTATTGGCATCGTAGTAACAGTAACTTAGTTCGTACATGATCTCCTTGCTTACTTTATCACTGCTGTTTACAAAGTTTTCCAAAAGTGGCAATGCTTTCTGGTAATTCTTCTTTTCAAAATACAATTGCCCCACAAGCAGGTTCATTTCTTTTTGATAAAAAAGAACACCGGGCCTGCCCAACACACTTTCGCCATAGCGCAACGCTTCATCTTTCTTTCCCTGGAAATAATATATCTCAGCGATATAATAAGGAACAACGCCTTTATATTCCTCCTGCGTTTCCACTAATTTAAAAGCCATTAGTGCTTCATTAAAATTGCGGTCGTAGTAACTGATAAAACCATAATAATAATTGGCAGGGATAAAATATTTGCTCTCCGGCATCTGGTGTATCTCATTGAACAAAGGCTTTGCTTCGGCAAATTGCTTCAGGTTGAAATAGCAATAAGCTTTTTCAAATTTGGCATCGGCAATTTCGTCGTTGCTTAAATTTTCGAGTCCTGCTCTTTCGTAATAATCAATGGCATTGCTGAAATCATCTTTCAAAAAATAATACTTAGCAAGATGATAGCTCAGCAATTGCCTGCGTGGCTCATTACTTACAACACTTATATAATGCCGGGCTTCCTGCTCGGCTATCGGCTGTTGCAATTTCAATTTACTGACGATATAATAATAGTTCACATCGTCGTTGATGTAGGTATGATTGCTAATCGTATTATCAGGGTTCTCTGCCTTCAACTCCGCAAACAAAGGATATGCCAATGCAAATTGCTCTCTTGCAAAAAGCTCCTTGGCATCTTTATACTTTTTTTCGGGGTCGGTAATGGCGTGGGTGGGTTGTGCAAAAGCGGAAAAAGACACTGCTGCCGCTATCAGCAAGGCCGACATTTTTTGTTTTATCATGGTGGTTGATTCGTTCATTTTTACTGGTTGCAAAATTACTTGATTATCCTTCCCATTACAAACATCATTCCAACTGATGTTAATAAGTGGATAATTGATGTAAACAAAACGAATGTATTTTTACAACGCTGTTAATAAAATGATAAATAAGCTTTGTTGCATAATTTTATAACAGTTAATTAAAAAAATCTAAAATTAAATTGATGAAAAAATTGTTATCGACAAAGTATTCCGCCGGCGCTTTTAATGCCGCTATGCTTTTGTTAAGATTGGGTGTTGGTATTTTAATGATGAATCATGGTTATAGCAAATTGATTCATTTTGGAGAAAAACAACACAGTTTTATGAACTTTATGGGCCTGGGCAGCAGCATGTCGCTGGCTCTATTGGTTTTCGCCGAATTCTTTTGTTCTTTGTTTTTAATTTTAGGTTTATTTACAAGACTGGCTTGTATTCCATTAATTATTGCTACCTGTGTTATGGTTTTTAAAGCCCATAATGGTGATATAATGGGGGAAGGTGAAGTGGCGTCACTTTTTCTTACGGGCTACCTTGTATTATTATTTGTAGGCCCTGGTAAAGTGAGTGTTGACGGCATGATTGGAAAATAGCTAAATCCTTTTTATGAAGAGACTCGATCTTATTCAGATTGCATTCATCATTGCTGGTATATGCAGTGCTTTTTTTAGCATCGATCTGGTACCCCGTTTCGTATACTATATGTTTGCCTGGTTTTCTTCGGGGCTTGCGGGTGGCTACCTGATGGAGGATTTTATACAAACGATACTTTTGCTGGCGCTGTATCTTATTTTTACAATCTACAGTATCCGCAATTCAAAACAACTGGCCGGCTGGATAAGTGATAAGGCTAACCTGCAGGGAGCAGTAAATATTAATTTGCAGACAAAAGATGTACTTTTTACTTTTCTTACCTGCCTGGGCATTTATGGATTGATACGTGACCTGCCCTGGTTGTTTTCAGATCTCTATAATTACCTTCTCGTATATGACACAGGTGCTATCAGGGGAAATAAAAACGAATTGGTTACCGGAGTAGTTAAAGTTGGATTGTGGATAGTGCTGCTGGTTTACGCCCATGTTTTTGCCGATTATTTTGCCGCTAGAATTAAGAACCCCGAACCACCTGATGAGATTATGGAAAAAACCGAAGAATAATGTTTATTACAGAAACACAAATACGCATTCACTACGCCCTCACCGACCAGATGGGTGTTGTATACTATGGCCACTATGCCCAGTTTTACGAAATTGGCCGAACAGAAGCTATTCGCCAAATTGGTTATACTTATAAAGAGATTGAAGCTTTAGGCATCATTATGCCAGTGGTAGATATTCATAGCCGTTTTTTACGCCCGGCTAAATATGATGATTTAATAACCGTTAAGACAACGCTGAAGGAAATGCCCACGCATTTTAAAATTGTTTTTCATGCAGAAATTTTTAATCAGCAGGATGAATTGCTGAATACCGGTGAGGTTACCTTATTCTTTGTAGATGCAAAAACGATGAAGCGTTGCGATATGCCGGAAGTGCTGAAGGAAAAGTTATCGGGATACTTTGTCAATTGATAATTTAAAAATGGAT
>JBBKXU010000350.1:0-3729 GCA_037969645.1 Ferruginibacter sp.
TTTCAAAGCATCTTACCGCAAAGCAAACCGAACGGCTGCCAGTTCTTTCACAGGCATCGGCGATAAAAAAGCTTTGGAACTGATAAAAAAAGTTGGCGAAAAGTTTTCCCTACCAACAACAACCGACATTCATACCGCGGAAGAAGCCGCCATGGCAGCGGATTACGTAGACATTTTACAGATACCTGCTTTCCTATGCCGCCAAACAGATCTATTGATTGCTGCCGCAAAAACCGGTAAGATTGTAAACGTAAAAAAAGGTCAGTTCCTTAGCGGCCCTTCTATGAAATTTGCTGTAGAAAAAATTAACAATGAAGGTAATGATAAAGTTGGCCTGATAGAAAGAGGGAATACTTTTGGTTATACCGACCTAGTTGTTGATTACCGCAACATCACCTGGATGAAGGAAATTAATGTCCCTGTGATCATGGACTGCACCCACGCCTTACAGCAACCCAATCAAACTGGCGGCATTACCGGCGGCAATCCCGAACTAATTGAAACCATTGCCAAAGCAGCCATTGCAACCGGTGCCGATGGTTTATTTATTGAAACACACCCCAACCCTGCCGTTGCAAAAAGCGATGGAGCCAATATGCTTAAATTAGATTTGCTGGAAAACTTACTAGAAAAACTTGTTCGGGTTAGACAATCAATTATCTAGCTACAGATAGCGCAGTGGATTCCGCCTCCCATTCAATATATACCGCTTAATATTCAACCAAAACGCCACAAAAAGGTACACAATAACCGGTGAGCCAAACGTCATAAACGACATATAAATAAAATACTTGCGTATGGTAGAGGTGGCAATACCCATTTTTTCGCCAATGGCCGAGCATACACCAAATACGTGCCACTCAATAAAATGTTTAAACCGATTCATAGGGTAAAATTAAACACATTTTTATCTAAAAACAAAGGCTTTAAAAAATGCTTCAGTTTTCGTAAATTTGCATTCCGGTTTGGAGATATGGAAATTAGCTGATTTGATGATGTAAAATCAACCTTTTAGCTTCAGGTTCACTTCCTTTCCAAATCAATTCTTTATCAAATTATCAAATTATCCCCATGGCCTTCGACATTGAAATGATCAAAAAGTTGTACAGCAACTTCGGCAGCCGTATTGACGCCGCCCGTAAAGCAACCGGAAAACCGCTTACTTTAACTGAAAAAATATTATATGCCCACCTTTGGCAGGGAGCAGCTACCACTGCTTTTGAAAGAGGAAAAGATTATGTGGAATTTGCACCGGATCGTGTAGCTATGCAGGATGCAACCGCCCAGATGGCTTTGCTGCAGTTTATGCAGGCAGGAAGAAAGCAGGTTGCAGTACCATCAACTGTACATTGTGATCACCTGATACAGGCTGAAGTTGGCGCAGATGCTGATCTTACCAAAGCAAAATCGCAGAATAAAGAGGTTTATGATTTTCTGGCTTCCGTATCTGATAAATATGGCATTGGTTTTTGGAAACCGGGTGCAGGTATCATTCACCAGGTTGTATTGGAGCAATATGCTTTCCCCGGCGGGATGATGATTGGTACTGATAGTCATACCGTAAATGCAGGCGGACTGGGCATTGTAGCCATTGGTGTTGGTGGTGCCGATGCCTGCGATGTAATGGCAGGATTACCATGGGAACTTAAATTTCCAAAATTGATTGGCGTAAAGCTGACTGGTAGACTAAGCGGCTGGACAGCTTCGAAAGATATTATTTTAAAAGTTGCAGGTATCCTAACAGTAAAAGGTGGTACCGGTGCTATTCTTGAATATTTTGGTGATGGTGCAACATCTTTGTCTTGCACCGGTAAAGGAACCATTTGTAATATGGGTGCTGAGATTGGCGCCACTACTTCCATCTTTGGTTATGATAAAAAAATGGCTGAATACTTAAAAGGTACCGACAGGGCCGATGTAGCTGATGCCGCCGACGCCATTGCAGAACACCTGACCGGTGATGATGAAGTATATGCAAACCCTGAAAAATATTTCGATCAGGTTATTGAAATTAATTTATCTGAGCTGGAACCACATATCAATGGACCGTTTACGCCGGATCTGGCTTGGCCAATTTCTAAATTTGCCGATGCCGTTAAAGTAAATGGCTGGCCTGATAAGATGGAAGTTGGTTTGATTGGTTCTTGCACCAACTCTTCTTACGAAGATATTACCCGTGCGGCTTCAATTGCTAAGCAAGCTTCTGATAATAATTTTAAAGCAAAAGCAGAATTTACGATAACGCCAGGTTCTGAGCAGGTTCGTTATACCGTTGCAAGAGATGGATACTTAGATACCTTTGAAAAAATGGGTGGCGTAGTTTTAGCAAATGCCTGTGGCCCATGTATCGGCCAGTGGGCAAGACATTCGACCGATCCAAACAGAAAAAATTCTATCGTTACTTCTTACAACCGTAATTTCTCTAAAAGAAATGATGGTAATCCAAATACCCATGCTTTTGTTGCTTCGCCGGAAATTACAACAGCTTTAGCAATTGCTGGTTCGCTTTCTTTCAATCCTTTAACTGATTATTTAACCAATGATAAAGGAGAGAAATTTAAACTGGAAGAACCTTTAGGTATTGAGATGCCGCAAAAAGGCTTTGCCGTTGAAGATGCAGGTTTTCAGGCACCGGCTGCCGATGGCAGTGGCGTGCAGGTGGTTGTTTCACCAACATCAGATCGTTTACAATTACTAGAGCCTTTTGCAGCTTGGGAGGGTACAGATTTGAAAGGATTAAAACTTTTGATAAAAGCAAAAGGGAAATGCACTACCGATCACATTTCTATGGCAGGGCCGTGGTTAAAGTTCCGTGGCCATTTAGATAATATCAGTAACAATATGCTCATTGGTGCGCTGAACTTCTACAACGAAAAAGTTGATACCGTTAAAAACCAATTAACAGGCGAATACGGAACTGTACCAGGCACACAAAGAGTTTATAAAGCGGCTGGTATTGGAACTGTTGTTGTTGGAGATGAGAATTATGGCGAAGGTTCTTCAAGAGAACATGCAGCCATGGAACCAAGATTCCTGGGTGTACGTGCGGTATTGGTAAAATCGTTTGCCCGTATTCATGAAACCAATTTGAAAAAACAAGGCATGCTGGGTTTAACTTTTGCAGATAAAGAAGACTACGATAAAATTCAGGAAGATGATAGTATTGATATTATTGGCTTAACCGATTTTACACCAGGCAAACCGCTGCAAATGGTATTTAATCATGCTGATGGCACGTCAGATACGATTACCGTAAATCATACTTATAATGAACAACAGATAGAATGGTTTAAAGCAGGCGCTGCATTGAATATTATTCGCAGAGAATTTGAAGCCTCAAAGTAAACGTTCGGTTTGTTTTATCATGCTGAAGAATAAAGCATTTCTAGTCCCGCCAGTTTGGCGGGATTTTTTTATCTTCAATTATGCATTCTTATATTACGCCAATTGCCAAAATATTCAAAGCACATGCCGATGCTGAAAAAGCCGTGAGCGCCAAAGCATACATGCGTAATCAGTTTGAATTTTTAGGGCTGATAGCGGCTCAAAGGCAAAATTTCAGCAAAACATACATGAAATTGAAATTGTCCGACTATGATGATTTAGAAATAATTGTACAAGAATTATGGGCTCTGCCCGAAAGAGAATATCAATATTTTGCCATTGACCTGATGGCTGCCATGAAAAAACATTGGACAAAAGATATTATATCACTCATTGAATTTACAC
>JBBKXU010000351.1:0-5786 GCA_037969645.1 Ferruginibacter sp.
GGAGAAAACAGGTAAGTACGTAAAAGGCAAATATTCGCTAACCGGCGGCAGCGTTGGTTTGTTTGAAGGTAAAAAAATTGGTCGTGCAAAAAACCTGGAGAAATTAGTTGAAGAAATTACAGCACAGGAGGCAATAATTATAACTTTAAAGGCTGCCATTCAAACACATCATAACGATGTGATTGCTTATAACGAGCAGTTAAAAGAAAACGCCATTAAGCAAACGCAGCAGGATATAAATAACCTCACCAATCATGTTTTTGCTTTGCAGAATAAGATTGAGAATCTTTCCCTTGTTGAAGAAACCAGTGCTGCAAGAATTACAGAACTGGAAAAGCAATTAGAAACAAACCATTCGGATATTGCAAGCACCAGGGAAACATTAACGCAGTTTAATGAGCAGATTAAAGAGCTGGCAGAAAAAATGCAGCTTATTGAGCAGGATTATACTACAGCAGAGCAAGAATACAATATAGCTACTGCCACCTTCAACGATAGCAATTTATCGTTTACCAAACAACAAAGCAAAGTTGTTTCGTTAAAGCAGGAGTTGGAGTTTAAAACCAACCAGCTCTCTGATTTAAAAGTGCAGATTGAGAACAGCAAAAGCCAGTTAACAGAAGCAACAACAAGTATTACCGAAACGGCCGGCCAGTTAAAAGAATTGGAAGCTTTGGTAATTACCTTATTGCAGAATAAAGAAACTGAAGAAAAAGCTTTGAATGCAGCTGATCAATTATATTATAATCTGCGTAATGCACTGGCCGAAAAAGAAACTGCCATTAAGAGCAAGCATAAGTCAAAAGAGGGTATTGATACATTGCTTAACGAAATAAAGGATAAGCTTACCGATCTTAAGTTGCAACTGGCAGGCATGAAAGAGCGCCTGAACGTAGAGTTTAAAGTTGATCTGGATATTATTATAGATGAACCAAGAACAACTGATACGCCGCTGGAAGAGCTGAGAGAAAAAAATGAAAGGCAGCGCAAGCGTTTGGAAAATATCGGTGAAATAAATCCTACCGCTATTGAAGCATATACCGAAATGAAGAAGCGGTACGACTTTATTCTGGAGCAAAAGAATGATCTGGTAACGGCAAGAGAAAGCCTGATGCTGACCATACAGGAAGTGGAAGCTACTGCCAACCAGCAGTTTTTAGAAACATTCAATAAAGTGAGAGAGAATTTCCAGAAAGTATTCCAGGCGCTGTTTACCGAAGATGATACAGCTGATATGATTATGGTTGACCCCGAAAACCTTGCTGAAACCAATATTGATATCATTGCTAAGCCAAAGGGCAAACGGCCTTCATCTATCGGTCAGTTAAGCGGTGGAGAAAAAACTTTAACGGCAACTGCGTTATTATTTGCCATCTACCTGATAAAACCAGCACCATTTTGTATTTTGGATGAGGTTGATGCACCACTGGATGATGCTAACGTGGGTAAGTTTACGCAAATGATTAAGAAATTCAGCGAAAACAGCCAGTTTATCATTGTTACACATAACAAAATGACCATGAGCGCCGTGGATGTTATTTATGGTGTTACCATGCAGGAGCCGGGTGTAAGTAAACTGGTACCTGTAGATTTCAGAAGTTTAAACTAATCTTTTAATACATATAAATGATAGCCGCCATTTGGTGGCTATTTTTTTGCCTCATAATGTTTGCTTCAGCTAGGTTTTATACCCGTTCGGCTGCCCTTTTTGCATCTTCAGTAAAGTTTCGGATTTTCTTCACAATAACGCAAATATCTTTATGTTATCAAATTAATCCAAACACCCAAACACTATGAATTATAATACTACACTCACCGATGACCAGCTAATTGGTCTTTATTTAAACGGAGATGCAAATGCTTTTTCTGTACTGGTTAACCGCCACAAAACAAAAATATTCACCTCTATTTTTATGTTGGTAAAAGATGAACATTTAGCCGAAGATATTTTCCAGGAACTGTTCATTCGTATCATCGAAAGTTTAAAAAAGGGTGCTTATTCGGAAGATAATAAATTCCGTTCTTGGGCCATGCGTATAGCACATAATCTTTGTATGGATCATTTCAGAAAACAAAAACGCCGCCCAGCTGAAGTTGGCATTGATGGTCTTGAGTTTTTCCTGAACAATGTGTCAGAATCGGGCATTGATGTTACCATGATAAAAAATGAACGGCATCGGGCTGTGCGTAATTTAATTGATAAATTACCCGAAGACCAGAGAGAAATAATCATTCTAAGGCATTATGCTAATTTGTCTTTTAAAGAAATAGCCGAGTTGACGAATATAAGCATCAACACTGCTTTGGGCCGTATGCGTTATGCTTTAATGAATGTACGTAAGATAATGCCGGAAGCACAAATGGCTTATTGATAATTTAACGGCAATTTGTAAACGTTTGAATAAGAATCTTTATTCCCAAACCAATTTACCTATTCTGCCACCGCCGCCCGAAAAGTAAACAGCTTTACCTTTTTTAGCTTTACGTACAGCATGAAAACTGTCTTTGCTTATCCATGCCCAATGTTGCCCTTCATCCGTTGAATAATCAACACCGTTTAAGCCGCAACTGATCCAATTTTTCTTACCGAGATATTCTACACAACTTCGATAGCCATGCGGCCCAACAACAGGTTCAGTGAAGGTTTCGCCGCCATCTAATGTAATTACACAGTTTTTTGTGGTGTCATCTTTGGCAGTAAAATCTCCGCCAACTACAATCATACATTTTTTATCCTTTACTGCTATTGAGTTAGATCCCGTGCTTTCTTTTCCTTGTAAAATTGGCAGGTCAATTTTCTTATCACGGATAAACAGTCTTGCCCGCAAACCACCACTCACAAAAACGGCTTCCGATTTACTGAGTTTACGCACGTTGGTTCCGCTGCTGGCAAAAAATGCTTCACCTTTTTCGGCAGTAGGGTTGTTTGCTTCCGGTATGCCACGCCATGTTTCGCCGCCGTCAAATGAGCGGCCAATAAATATTTTGTCACCAATGGGATCGCCAATTACTATACCGCTTTGTTCGTTCCAGAATTCCATGGCATCTAAAAACATGCCTTTTGTTGTGTCTTTAAAAACCACCCGCCAGTTTTCGCCACCATCGTTTGTTTTTAAAATATAGGCTGGGTCAGCAATCCCCATAATGACGGCTGTTTTAGCATCAAAAGCTTCTATATCCCTGAAATCTGCTTTTTCAAACCCTTTAACGGTCATCCATGTCCAGTTTTCACCAGCATCTACCGATCGGCCAACCGTGCCTGCACTGCCGCTTACCCAAACTACATTATCGCTAACCACACTTAAACCCCGGAATGATGCTTTGCTGCCGGAGTTTAGCAATTTTACGGTTTGAGCATTAATGCCAAACGCAAATATTGAAAAAATGAATATAAAATACGTAGCTCTTAAAGTTGATGTCATAATGTTAGCTTATAAAATATGGTGATTGTTACCGGTTATAGAATCTACGCCATCGTAATGATCCTTAGATAATTTTTGTTTTCTTCTGATGAGTTTTAAGGAAAGTTTTACCGCCACAATAAACGAAACTACCGCACCTCCAAAATGTAACCAGGTACTACCAACAAACAAAAAGAAATCAAAAGTACCATGAAAAAATACCGGCCAGAAAATAGCAAGTATCATATATTTACTTCGGTTTACCCGATCAAATTTTGCCAGGCCCATATGATAACCCATCAGCACCGCAAAAGTTGCATGGGCAGGTACACTCAAAAACATCCTTAGAATACCCGTGCCCACACCGTGTTCCATAACGTATCCTATATTCTCCAATGTGGCAAAGCCCATGCCCACCATAACTGCGTATACGATTCCGTCAAAAGGATCGTCAAATGCTTTACGCCGGTATGGCACAAAACGAATAGCTAAAAACTTACTACCTTCTTCACTTAAACCAACTATTAAATAAGAGAATACAGCGGTGTAAAAAACACCTTCGCCCATAATCTCTTCTACGGGCCTGGTTAAAGCCAGCTGAATTACTACAGCAGGAATAATTGCCAAAACGCCCATAAAAAAACTGCCTATTAATAAACCCACTGGTTCTTTGTTGTATTTATCCTTTAAATAAATAAAAAGGCAGATGGCTATGCCGGGAGCAATGGCAAGTGCTAGTAATCCCATATACAAAGCTGTTTTTGTGTTACTTTTGCCCAAGTTAATTTTTTATAAACGATTGCCCAAACTAATTGAATATTTCAATGAGCTATAACTATTTACCATTAGATAAAAACCCAACAGATTTTCAACAGATAAAGAATCTACTTGCCCATAATCAATTGGTCTCCATCACTTTTGATGCACACGACCGTATAACTAAATGCCGTAAATACCTTGATGATAAAATGGCTGATTCTGATGCATTGTTTTATGGCATCAATACTGGCTTTGGCTTTTTACAAAATGTACAGATTGATAAAGGGCAGTTAAAGGAACTGCAGAGCAATCTCATTAAATCGCATGCCTGTGGTATGGGAGAAGAAGTGCCTGCCGATATTGTAAAGCTGATGATTGCCTTTAAAATTAAATCGCTCAGCTATGGCCATTCGGGTGTACAAACCGACACAGTTGAAAGGCTTATGGATATGTATAACTATGATGTGCTGCCGGTTATTTACACACAAGGCTCACTCGGTGCTTCGGGCGATCTGGCTCCCTTAAGTCATTTAAGTTTGCCATTACTTGGTTTAGGTGAAGTTGTTCATGGAGGCGTAAAAATGCCTGCGGCCGATGCTCTTAAAAAATTCGATTGGAAACCCATCGAACTAAAAAGCAAGGAAGGTCTTGCATTAATAAATGGCACGCAGTTTATGACTGCTTATGGGCTACATAGTCTTATTCAATGCGACCGGTTAATAAAATGGGCGAACATTATTGCAGCCATCAGTTTTGATGCCTTTGGTTGCACTACGGAGCCGCTGCATGAAAATATTCATGCCATCCGTGCTCACGACGGACAGGTTACAACTGCTGCAACTATGCGACAGTTATTGGCCGGCAGCGAAATAGCAGCATCAAAGAAATCACAAGTACAGGATCCTTATTCTTTTCGATGCATACCGCAGGTACACGGCGCTACTAAGGACAGTTTCGATTATATACTCAGCGTTTTCATTAAAGAAATAAATTCAGTAACGGACAATCCAAATATTTTTCCGGATGACGAACTGATTTTAAGCGGCGGCAATTTTCATGGTCAGCCCTTGGCGATAACTTTAGATTTTTTAGCCATTGCTATGAGCGAACTGGCGAGTATTTCTGAACGAAGAACCTATCAATTAATTGGTGGACAACGTGGCTTACCAGCATTCCTTGTTTCAAATCCGGGACTTAACTCTGGTTTAATGATACCACAATACACTGCTGCAGGCATTGTTAGCGAAAACAAACAACTTTGTACGCCTTCATCTGTTGATACCATACCTAGCAGTAATAACCAGGAAGATCATGTGAGTATGGGTGCCAACGCCGCCACCAAATGTAAAAGGGTAGTGGATAATGTTGAAAAAGTATTAGCCATTGAACTGTTAACAGCCGTGCAGGCATTGGAATTCCGCAGGCCATTAAAAACTTCGCCTGAATTGGAGGAGATAGTAACCGCTTTTAGAAAAATAGTAAGTTTTAATGAGGCCGACAGAATTTTGCATGAGGATATGATGAAGGCAGTAGCTTTTATAAAAAAAGAAATGCCACAGAGTTACACTAAGTAAGAAAAGATACACAAAGGATCTTTGCACCTCCGTAAATCTTTGTGGCACAAAA
>JBBKXU010000352.1:0-8171 GCA_037969645.1 Ferruginibacter sp.
CATCTGTTGAGCAACAGCAAAGCCAGCGTATATCTGAGCTTTTTCAGGAAGGACTTACTTACGTAAAATATTTTGGTCACTCATCTGCAAATGAACTGGCTATCAATTTAAACTATCCCGAAAATTATCAAAACGCCGGCAAATATCCATTTATGCATGTAAGTGGCTGTACGGTAGGTAATTTTTTCACCTTTAACGTTAACCGCTCAGTAAATTATGCGGGTATGTCGTTATCGGAAAAATACATTTTTCTCAATCAAAAGGGAAGCATTGGTTTTTTAGGCAGTACTCATTTTGGCATAGCACCTTTTCTTAATTTTTATAACGAGCGGTTGTATAGCAGAATATCCAGAACTATGTATGGTAATACCATCGGTAATCAGCTAAAATCTACACTTGCTGAACTCGGTGCGAATCCGGGCACGCTCGATTATTACACCAGAATTCATCTGGAACAAGTTAACCTGCACGGCGACCCTGCTTTAAGAATAAACAATTTTGCTAAGCCCGATTATGTTATTGAAGACCAGTTGGTGAAGCTCATACCAAATATTATTACCGTCGCCGATAATCATTTTGATATCGATATTAAAATGATGAATATTGGCAGGGCGATCAGGGATTCTATGTGGGTTAGCGTAAAGCAAAAATTGCCGAATGACACAATAAAGGTGCTGTACAGACAGCGTGTTCCGGCTACACTGTATAAAGACTCCCTGTATCTTACAGTTCCTATTAATCCTATAACCGATAAAGGGCTCAATAAGTTAACGATAACATTAGAGGAAGGCAATAGTATTGATGAACTATCTGAGTTTAATAATGTACTCGATAAAGATTTTTACATTTTCGAAGATGAGCTACGACCAATATCGCCATATAACTATTCAATCATTAATCAGCAGGGCTTAACGTATTATGCCAGCACGGCCAATCCTTTAAGTAGTACAAGGCAGTACGTAATGGAAGTTGACACTACCGAACTATTTAATTCCGCATTTAAAAAATCTTATAATGTAAGCGGAGTTGGCGGTGTAATTGAATTTAAGCCAACCAATATCACTTATATTGATAGTACTGTTTATTATTGGAGAACTTCAACTGTTCCACCAGCAGGTTCAAATTATATCTGGAACAGTTCATCCTTTATTTATCTGCCAAACAGTACTGCTGGGTTTAACCAATCTCATTATTACCAGTTTAAGAAAAACACTTACAATAATCTTGTTCTTGGAACAGACAGGATTATGAAATTTGACAAACGTAACCGGGAATTTAATGTACGAACAGGAATTTATCCCCATATTACTCAAACCAATGACGTTTCCTTACGAAATGACGGATTAATTGAGCAGGCAGGGTTTTATGGTCCGGGACTGACACCAAATTCGGACGTGTTACGTTTTTATATTGTTGATACTGTAACCAATAAAGCATGGAAAAACGTTGATAATGGCACTACCGGATTATATGGAAGTGTGCGGCCGATACCTATTAATGGAACCGTTAAAGTAGGATTTTTTCACTTTAAAATTAATACTTTGGCCGAGCGGCAGACTGTTATTAATTTTCTTGATAACATAGTACCTGTAGGGCATTATGTAGTTATGACTAACAGTCCTTTCTTATTAACTAATCTTCCGGCTACCTGGTTAGCAGATACCACTGTTTTGGGACCGGGTAATTCACTATTTCATAAACTGAAATCATATGGGTTTAATAAAATAGACTCTTTATACCGACATATTCCTTTTGTTTTCGTTTATAAAAAAGGATCACCCGGAGCTGTAGTTGAAGTAACTGCGCCAAATGTGAATGATAAATTGGAAGCGAGTTTCCATACTATAGGTAACCATCTAACAGGTAATGTAACTTCTGATAAGTTTGGTCCTGCATTGCAATGGAATTCGTTGCATTGGCGGGGATCAGCACGGGAAACCCCAACAGCTGATTCTGTGGCCATACAAATATTCGGGTTGGATATTAATGGCAATAACTCAACGCTGCTGGCTACTGTAAGGCCTGCTGTTGATACATCCATAAGCTGGATTAATGCCCAAACTTACCCGTACATTAAATTAAAAATGCTTAATACTGATTCGTTGGATGCAACACCATACCAATTAAGGTACTGGAGAGTAAATGGATCGTATATTCCAGAAGGTGCGGTGGCTCCAAACATCGTCTTCAGTATGAAAGACACAGCCGATCAGGGTGAAATTGTTGACTTTAAACTAGCATTTAAGAATATCAGCCAAACTGCTTTTGCCGACAGTATTAAAGTGAACTTTGTAATTACCGATAGATTCAATGTTCCACATCCGGTAACACTACCAAGAGGTAAAGCATTGATAATGGGCGATACTATGGTAATTAATTATAAGATTGATACAAGGAATTTCGCAGGTTTAAATACAATCTTTGTTGATGTGAATCCTGCAAATGCACAGCCTGAGCAATATCACTTTAATAATATATTGTACAAGAGTTTGTTTGTAAAAGCTGATTTGTTTAACCCGTTACTTGATGTAACTTTTGATGGAGTGCACATACTTAATAAGGATATTGTTTCGGCTAAGCCGCATATTCTGATTAACCTTAAAGACGAAAGCAGGTTTATGGCATTAAGCGATACAGCTTACATTAAAGTGCAGGTTCGTTTCCCTGATGGTTCATTACGCAGTTATAATTTTGGCGACAGTATGCGTTTTACTCCGGCAAATTTAGCAGCTGGAAATAATACTGCCGTTATCGACTTCCTGCCTTTCTTTCCCGAGGAAGGTGAATACGAATTGATTGTTTCGGGTAGGGATGTGGTTGGCAATACGGCTGGTGCTATTGAGTATCACGTTAATTTTACAGTGATAACAAAAGCAATGATTTCCAATTTGCTCAATTATCCTAATCCGTTTACCACTTCAACTGCCTTTGTATTTACCATTACGGGTAGCGAAGTGCCGCAAAATATGCGGATACAGATTTTAACTATAACAGGTAAAGTGGTAAGGGAAATTACTAAAGATGAGCTCGGGCCAATACACGTTGGCCGAAACCTCACTGAGTATAAATGGGATGGAACAGACAGCTATGGTGCTAAATTAGCTAACGGAGTTTATTTGTATAGAGTGCTTACAAACCTTAATGGTAAATCGCTTGATAAATATAAATCGGCAGACGACAACACCGATAAATTCTTTACCAAGGGCTATGGCAAAATGGTTATAATTCGATAAGATAAATTGTAAATTACATAAAGGCTGTCCGTAAAAGGCAGCCTTTTTTAATTACTTACCTTTGCAAAAAAATAAAATACATGGCTAAAATAGCTATCAATATAGCAACCGGAAGTTTGCAAAAAGAAGAAATAATTGTTGGTATTGATTTAGGAACAACAAATAGCCTTGTTGCTATTATTCATCCGGAGAGTAAAAAACCAGTTGCGTTAAAAGAGCATAACAGCAGTTCGCTTGTGCCATCAGTTGTTTATTTTGGCGAGAACGGAAATGTTACTGTTGGCGAAGAAGCTAAGCAGTACCTGGTTACCGATGCTGCCAATACAATTTTTTCTGCAAAACGGCTCTTAGGTAAGACATATAACGATGTTCGAAATAGTTCGACATCTTTGGCCTATAAAATTATAGACGATGAAAATAAATTGGTGAAAGTGCAGGTAGGTGAAACCTTTTATTCGCCGGTAGATCTTGCTGCATTAATTTTAAAAGAGTTAAAAAAACAGGCCGAACATATTTTAAAAACATCGGTAAGTAAAGCTGTAATAACGGTGCCCGCCTATTTTAACGATGCCCAGCGCCAGGCCACCAGAGACGCCGGAAAATTAGCGGGACTGGATGTGTTGCGTATTATTAATGAACCCACAGCAGCAAGTCTTGCTTATGGATTCGGCTTGAATAAAGCAAAAGAGAAAACAATTGGGGTGTATGATCTTGGAGGAGGAACATTTGATATTTCGATACTGAATATAAATGCCGGCATATTTGAGGTATTGTCAACCAATGGTGATACCTATTTGGGCGGAGATGATTTTGATGCTGCTATTGTAAATTATTGGATGCAGGAAAATAGTTTTGAGGGTGATGAATCTAATCATCGGTATGTATTGCGGTTAAAGGCCGAAGAAGCTAAGAAGCACTTATCATCAAATGATTTATACAAAGTTGTTTATACAGAAAAAGAAATTTCGCTAGGCAAGGAAAAGTTTGAAGAACTGATTAAACCAATTGTTGAACGAACGATTGAGTCTTGTAAAAATGCTTTAAAAGATGCAGATTTAAAAAAGGCTGCTATTGATGAAATTGTGATGGTAGGCGGAAGTACAAGAGTGCCGTTGGTAAAAAAAATGGTAAGTGAGTTTTTCGGGAAAGCATTAAACGATTCGGTAGATCCTGATGAAGTAGTTGCACTGGGTGCGGCCATACAGGCCGATATACTGGCTGGTAACACCACCGATTTATTGCTGTTAGATGTTACACCGCTCTCTCTTGGGTTAGAAACCATGGGTGGCCTGATGGACGTGCTTTTGCCACGAAATTCGAAAATACCTACGAAGGTGAGTCGTCAATACACCACATATAAAGACGGCCAAAGCGGCATGAAGATAGCCGTTTATCAAGGCGAACGGGATATGGTAAAAGATAACCGCCGCCTGGCCGAATTTAATTTAACCGGCATACCCGGTATGCCAGCTGGTATGCCAAAAGTGGAAATAAGTTTTTTAATAAATGCCGATGGTATATTGGTAGTAAATGCAAAAGAGCTTCGCAGTGGGGTAGAGCAATCTATTGAAGTAAAACCACAATATGGGTTATCGGATGAGGATGTAGAAAAGATGCTGTTGGACTCAATGGAAAATGCGAAAGAAGATATGGATTTGAGAGCATTAACCGAAGCAAAGACAGAAGCTGAACAACTGCTGGTTACCACCGAAAAATTTATCCAAAAGAATTTTGGTGAACTAACAAAAGATGAAATTTCTGCTACTTCTTTGGCCATTCAGGCCCTGCAGTTATCGCTGGATATGAATGACAAGAATTTAATTCAAACCAAGACAGAAGAACTAAATGATATTTCCCGTCCTTATGCTGAAAGGGTTATGGATACAGCTGTTAGCAAAGCCATAAAAGGTAAAATAGTGTAACAGCCAATGAGCAGTCAATTAAAACATAAGTATTATCCTCAGTTAAATGCTTTAAGAGGTATTGGAATAATTTTAGTTTTTTTATATCATGCTTACAAACCCAAATTTGGCACTGGTTTTTTTATGGAATTTGCTGCATTTTGTTATGAAAATATCTATCTGAGTATGGATATGTTTTTTGCTTTGTCTGCTTTTATAATTACACATTTAGCTTTAAACGAAATACAGCGAAACGGTAATTTTTCTTTAAAACTTTTCATGGTCAGGCGTGTTTTAAGAATCTGGCCTATTTACTTTATAATTTTAGCTATTTCTTATTTTGCGATTAATAAAATTGCATTTCATTACAGTATACCTATCACGTTACCTCCAGCAAGTTGGTATGTATTGTTTGTTTCAAATTTTTATTTAGAAGGGCACGTGTTTTTTTTAAGGCAACTGTGGACGATTTCTGTAGAGGAGCAATTCTATATTGTTTGGGGCATTTGTTTACTTGTGATGCATAAGAAAATAAGAATCCCAATTGTGATTTTTGGCACCATTGGTGTCGCCTTTAGTTTTTATAGTGCATTCGGCAGCAGCAATGTGTATTACCATACATTAACCTATGCTTTTGATTTGATGTGCGGGGCGTATTTTGCATACCTCATTCATAAAAAAGCCAAGATTATTAATTATATCAGTAGTCCTTCAATTTTAAAATCGCTGGCGCTATATCTGTTTTTACCAGTATTTTTTATAAGTTATTATTTTTTAAGTATCCTGGTAACCGGTATCCCTAACAACATTTTAGACGAAGTAATGCGACTGATTTTTATAGTTCATCAGTGTGTCATTTTTGTGGATCAGATGTTTAATGAAAACTCTTTCTTTAATCTCTCAAAAAGGAAATTTTTAATTTACGTTGGCAAAATTGCGTACGGGGTATATTGTTTTCACGGTTTGATAATAACCGCGGGTTTTTTATTTATTAGCAAACAAAACATTCAAATAAACCCCGTTTTATTTACTTTAATAATGTTTGGAATCACATTGCTTGTTGGTTCAATCAGTTATAAGTTTATTGAAAAGCCAATACTTAATTTAAAAAAGAAGTTACCCATTAGGTGATAATTCGCTTTGCCTTAAAAGATACTTACCCAGTATATCCCATTCTACATTTACCAAACTATTCACCGTTACTTTTTTTAAATTAGTATTATTATAAGAGTATGGTATAACGGCAACTGTAAAACTCCTGCTGCTTACATTAAAGGCGGTTAAACTTATTCCGTTAACACAAACAGATCCTTTCTCTATTATCAATGCAGCAAACTTTTCAGGAAATGTAAATTCAAATTCCCAACTACCTTCTTTTTTAACAATTGCCGTGCATTTGGCTGTACAATCTACATGCCCTTGCACAATATGCCCATCGAGGCGGCCATTAAGCTGCATACAGCGCTCCAGATTCACAAATGTGCCTTCGGTCCAACTCCCCAAATTGGTCTTTAAAATGGTCTCGTCAATAGCTGTAACCCTGTGCATGCCATCTTTAATTTCTTCCACAGTAAGGCAAACGCCGTTGTGGCTAAGACTTTGGTCAATTTTTAACTCGGCAGCCAGTGGCGATTCTACCCAAAAGCTTTTATTACTTCCGCCACTTATTATCGCTTTAATAAGCCCTGTTTTTTCTATTATTCCTGTAAACATTTGTCAAATTTCGGAATTTGTTGCCAAGAATTTCATTATTTGAATAATTCTGCTATCTTTGCGCCCCTGTTACACATAGGAACAGGCATTAAAAACACCTAAAGGAGGTATATATTTTATGTTAATTATTGATTCAAAAGACTGCGAAAACATCGACAAAGCACTCAAAAAGTACAAAAAGAAATTTGAGAAAAGCAAAGTGTTATTGCAATTAAGAGAAAGACAGGCTTTTATTAAGCCATCTATCCGTCGTCGTAAAGAAGTTTTAAAAGCTATTTACAAAGAGCAGGTTTCTGCAGGTAAGTTCGACTAATATTATTTAAATCAGCAATATATTAAACTGATACCTAGTTGTTATAACTTTGGGTATCAGTTTTTTTATGCAACAAAGTGTAGCCAATATAGTCCAGGAATTTCTTGATCACCTTACATTTCAAAAAAGGTATTCTCGGCATACCATCATTTCTTACCGCAACGATCTAAATTCTTTTTTCGAATTTTTACAGCAGCAATTTGGCGATACAACGCTTGCCGATATAAAAACGGTATTTGTAAGATCCTGGCTGGCTGAGCTTAAAGAAGGTGGCATGGAGTCGAAAAGCATAAACCGGAAGATATCTACCCTTAAATCGTTTTTTAAATACCAGTTAAGGCAACAGACTATAGCTGTAAGTCCGATGACGGCAATTATATCGCCCAAAGTAAACAAACGCCTCCCACAATTCGTTGATAAAAAAGATATTGCTACTTTATTAGATGATATAGATTTCCCCGATAGCTGGGAGGGTAAAACTGAATATCTAATTTTACAACTTTTGTACAACACTGGTATGCGTCAAGCCGAATTGGTAGGTTTAAAAGAAACTAATATTTCTAAAAGCAACGGCAGTATTAAAGTTTTAGGTAAGGGAAATAAGGAGCGTATCATTCCGGTAAGTAATCAACTGATGACCTGGATGCAGGTATACATGCAGGATAAGAAAAAATGCTTTGAAGATTATGATAAAGATTTTCTGTTGGTAACTGCGCTGGGTAAAAAACTGTACCCCCGTTTTGTATACAATGCAGTTAATAAATACCTGTCAATGGTAACCACAATTGATAAGAGGAGCCCGCATGTGCTTCGCCATAGTTTTGCAACACACTTAATGAATGGTGGTGCCGATCTGAATGCTGTAAAAGAACTTCTTGGCCATAGCAGCCTTGCCGCCACGCAGATATACACCCACAATACCATTGAAAAATTAAAGGATATTCATAAGAAGGCCCACCCAAAGGCCTGAGGACTAAATTAATACGGGACAGGTTGTAATATTTTTCTATA
>JBBKXU010000353.1:0-20009 GCA_037969645.1 Ferruginibacter sp.
CCATACTTTTTCTTTCTTGATTCCTTTAAGACTCAGCAGTATATCTTCAACAGAAACCGGTATTTCTTTCGAGAGCATCATAATATTTTCTGTTATGCTTTTAAATTCTTCGGTAGAGATATAAATAACTTTTTCATTAATGCAGTTATCGCAAATGGCACAGGCATTTATTTTAACGGTTGTAAAATAATTGGCAATATGCTGGCTGCGGCAACCAACTGGTTTATTGATGTAGCCAATCATGGCATGCACACGTTCTTCAAATTTTTGTTTCCGTTTTATATAATCTGCAGTATTAATCTGATAATTATCATTGTACATTCTGTTTTGCAAAAGGGTAATCTGTGGTTTTTCTTTTTGTGCCGAATAACTGATAATGCCATAATCATTTAATTTCTGCAGATCTTTCTTTACATCACTAATATCAACCTGAATAAATTTTGCCAGTTTAAATTCATAAACTGTTGCCGGAAAATCAAAAATGCCTTCGTAAGAACGAAGCAAACCCTTCAGCAGCGGCTCCAAAGCCGGTTGTTGTTTTTCAAAATCTGTAAGTTCTTCCCTATTGGTTGTAAATACTACCGTAGATGGTTTAAAAAATACTTCATTAAAACTTAGGATCTCTTCCTGTTCTAAAGCCTTGATGGAGTAAGTAGCTGTAAGAATATTCAATTTGAAAGCGGCGGAAAAAGCAGCTATGTCAAAATCACAACTAATGCCTTCGCCATTGCCAGCTGGTATCTGCAAATGATTCATCATGGCAATGTAAACCTGCTTAATTACTTCCTCTTTAGGAAAACGAATATTTGATTGCTCCTGTAAACTTTGTACTTCTTTATTGTTGTACAACAAAACAGCGTATGCTCTTTTGCCATCTCTTCCTGCACGGCCGGCTTCCTGGTAATAGTTTTCCAGACAATCAGGGACGTCATAATGTACCACTACCCGTACGTCGGGCTTGTCAATGCCCATGCCAAATGCGTTAGTGCTTACAATTACACGGGTCTTATTATTTATCCAGTTCTCCTGTTTTTTGTTTCGTTCTTCATTACTTAAACCGGCATGATAATAATCAGCATTGATATTATTCAGCCTGAGCAGATCTGCAGTCTCACGGGTATGTTTGCGGCTTCTGCAATACACTATAGCTGTGCCCGGCACATTCTTTAATATCTCCAGTAATTTATTTTGTTTGGATGGAACGTTGAATACGGAATAGGAAAGATTCTTTCTTTCAAAAGATTGCTGAAAAATTTCCCAATGATGTCGGTGAACTCCACCTTCAGGGTGTTGGGTGGTAAGCTTATCACAAATATCATCTTGTACAACTTTGGTTGCCGAGGCGGTAAGCGCCAGAACCGGAACTCCGGGCAATAATTCTCTGATTGCAGCAATTCGCATATACGGTGGCCGAAAATCATATCCCCATTGCGAAATACAATGGGCTTCATCTACCGCTAGCAAATTAATATTCATGGCCGGCAAAAACTCTAAGAATAGGCTGGTTTCTAAACGTTCGGGAGAAACATACAGGAATTTATAATTGCCATAAGCTGCATTCTGTAATGTTTTTTTTATCTCTATGAAACTCATGCCCGAGTAAATGGCCAAAGCAAGAATTCCTTTTTGTTTTAATCCCTCCACCTGGTCTTTCATTAAAGCAATCAATGGGCTCACCACTAAACACAGACCATCTTTTGCCATTGCGGGCACTTGAAAACAAACAGATTTACCTCCGCCAGTTGGTAACAGCGCCAGTGTATCTTTTCCATTCAGCACAGCATTGATTATATCTTCCTGCAGCGGACGAAAGGAATCATAGCCCCAATATTCTTTTAAAATTTCATGAATGTTCACCGGCATTAATTGTGGCTTGAAATTAAACCACTTTTTTATATTTAAGCCAGATAGAATTTATCGCCAGTACCACATCGCTGAAACCCATGGCCAGTGCGGCAAAGCCTGGGGCCAACAAGCCTACTGCTGCAATAGGGATGGCAACTACATTATAAATAAATGCCCAAAACAAATTTCCTTTTATGGTGATGAAAGTATGTTTGCCCAGACCAAGCGCCAGCGGCAAATGCTGAATACCATTATTCATTAAAACTACCTGTGCACTTTGTACAGCCAACTGTGTAGCGTCGCTCATGGAAATGCCGATGGTGGCTTTTGCCAAAGCCGGAGCATCATTAACCCCATCGCCAACCATGGCAACCGGGGCTTCATTATTTAATTGCTCGATGATCAGTAATTTTTCTTCGGGCGTTTTTTCTGCATATACCTTATCAATGCCTAAGGCATCAGCAACTTTTTGCGTACGTTCTAAATTATCGCCGCTTAATAAAACGGTTTGAATGTTTTTTGAATGCAGGTAACTGATCACTTCTTTTGCTTCAGTTCTTATTTCATCCTCCATATCAAACCAGCCAATTAATTTATCGTTCTTTAACAGATAAGCAGAATGACTATTGTCATCAGTTAATGAAATAGCTGCTTTATAAGATGCTAATAAATATTTATTGCCTTCGGCATCTTCAGCCTTCATACCTAATCCTTTAACCTCTTCAATTTTTTTCCAGTTTAGCGGATTATTTATTTTCCACGCCGCACTGATTGCTTTGGCAATCGGATGATTGGAGTATTTTTCAATTGAAAAAATGAGTTGTTTAAATGCTTCATCTGGTAAAACCAGCGATTTAAAGTTAGTTACCTGAAAATTCCCTTTGGTAAGTGTGCCGGTTTTATCAAACACTACTGTACGTATATTTTTAAACAACTCCAGGCTTTTTGCATTGCGAAAGAGGATGCCATTTTTTGCAGCCCTGCCCAGCCCAACTGCAATGGCAGCAGGCGTCGCAAGCCCCATGGCACAGGGGCAACTAATCACTAGCACGGCAATGCTTCTCATTAATGATGAGGTGCCGCTGATATCAAAGGCAAAATAATTGACTAAAAAAGTAAGGGCAGCAATACCTAAAACAGCAGGTACAAAAATGGCGCTTATCTTATCGGCCATTTGCTGTATAGGTGGTTTTTCGCCTTGGGCTTGTTTTACTAAAGTAAGAATATTGCTGAGTACAGTGTCTTTTCCAACGGCCGTTACTTGTGCTTTAACTGTGCCATCCGTTATGAGGCTTCCGCCAATCAAAGCATCTTTTTTTGTTTTGTGAACGGGTTCACTTTCTCCGGTTAATAAGGATTCGTTTACGTACACATCGCCCCAAAGAACTTTGCAATCCATCGGAACTTGCTCACCGGTTTTTATTAAGATAAGATCGCCTACATGCAAGGTTGTATTCTCAACTGGAAAAATTAACTCTTTGTGCTCCTCGTCAAAAGCAATCATATTGGCCATTACTTTTTGTTGTGCGGCCAGTTTGTTTAATTCCTTTTGTGTGGTTGCAACAGATTTATGCTCCACCCATTCGCCCAAAAAAACAAGTGTAATGATGGTGGCGGCGGTTTCATAAAAAATATAATCCATTCCAAAACCGCCGATGCTGCCAATCAAACTGTAAACAAATGCCGCCGTGGCGCCAATGGCAATCAGTACATTCATATTGGGAATACCACGGCGTAAACTTTTAACAGCGCTCACCCCAAAATACCCCATACCCACAATATAAACAGGAATACAGATTGCCAGTTGAATCCAGGGGTTCATTAAAAAAGCAGGGTGCCAGGGTAACATGTGCAGCATCAATATCAATGTAAATGGCAGGCAGAAGAGGAAGCGTTGGAGGTGATTTGAAAAAGACGACTGACCACTGACCACAGACCACAGAGAGTTTGTTTTACTGTCGTCTGTTGTCTGTTGTCCGTCGTCAAATACTTTATAGCCCAGATCAGCAATTCCCTTCGTAATCTCTTCCTTCGTTTTATTTCCGTTCAACTCAAAACTTACATCGCCTCCAATAAAATTCACTTTTACATCTTTTAAACCCTCTTTTTCAAGATACCGGTTGATGGTTAATGCACAATTGGTACAGGTCATTCCTTCTACTTTCCAGTCAACTTTTTCCATAATGCAAAATTATTCATTGAAATTGTGACTGAATTACTAATGAAGGAAAATATCTTTGCAACATGGAGGTAAATTTTACGCTTGATCAGATCAATAAAACGGCAGCTGCATTGCTTGCAGAAACCGGCAATCATAAAGTATTTGCGTTTCATGGAGAAATGGGCGCAGGTAAAACAACTTTTATACATGCCCTGTGTGAGGCAATAGCTGTGCAGGATGTAGTTTCAAGCCCTACATTTTCCATCATTAATCAATACAGTACCAAGGAAGGGCAAACGGTTTACCATATGGATCTTTACCGATTAAAGGACGAAAATGAAGCCATAAATGCCGGTGTAGAAGATTGTTTGTACAGCGGCGATACCTGTTTTGTTGAATGGCCGGAGAAAGCACCGGGTGTTTTTCCGGATGAAACAGTACATATTACTATAAGTTCGGTTAATGATAATACCCGAAAGCTGAAATATAATTTGTAATTTGTAAGCTTTCAAAACAACGCTATGGCATCATCTAAACCATTTGTATCACCTTCATTTACTTACGAAACACTGGAAGAAACGCTGGATGTAAAGCCTAAGGGAGCGGAACTGTTTATTGGCATACCCAGAGAAAATTCATTTAATGAGAACCGGATTGCTTTAACGCCCGAGGCAGTAGGCGTGATGGTGGCCAATGGCCACAGGGTGGTGGTGGAAACCAAGGCTGGCGATGGAGCTAGCTATACTGATAAGGATTACAGCGAAGCCGGTGCAAAAATTGCTTACGATAAAAAAGAAGTTTTTGAATGTGATATATTGGTAAAAAGTGCTCCGGTTAGTGATAGCGAATGTGAGTTACTGAAACCGAATCAATACATCATTTCTCCTATTCATATGGCAGTAATGAAACGTGAGATACTGCAGAAAATGATGGAAAAAAAAATTACGGCACTTAGTTTTGAGAATTTGAAAGACGATACAGGCCATAATCCTATCGTTCGCAGCATGAGTGAAATAGCGGGCAGTGCCGTGATGCTGATTGCGGGGCAATATTTAAGCAAAACAAATAATGGAAAGGGAGTTTTGGTGGGAGGTATTAGTGGCATACCACCTACAAAAGTTATTATTATTGGAGCAGGAATAGTTGGTGAATACGCAGCCCGTACAGCTTTGGCCATGGGCGCCAGCGTGAAAATATTTGACAACAGTATATACCGTTTAAAGCGTTTGCAAAATAACATCGGCGTTCGCATGTGGACATCAGTACTAGAGCCCAAGATTTTAGCCAAGCAATTAAAAACCTGCGATGTGGCTGTCGGCGCATTAAGCGGTGCTACAGGCCGTACACCGGTTGTAGTTACCGAAGAGTCGGTAAGTAATATGCGGCCGGGCAGTGTTATTGTTGATGTAAGTATTGACCATGGCGGTTGTTTTGAAACCAGCAAAGTAACCAGCCACGAAAAACCGGTGTTTAAAAAATATGATGTAATACATTATTGCGTACCCAATATCCCCAGCGGTTTTGCCCGAACCGCTTCACAAGCCATCAGCAATGTATTAATGCCGCTGCTGCTGGAAACCGGCGAGGACGGCGGCATTGACCATATTGTTTGGCATAAGATAAATATCCGCAGCGGTATTTATTTATACAAGGGAAGCCTTACCAATTTTTATTTAAGCGAAAGATTTGATCTGAAGTTTACCGATTTGAATTTGTTGATAGCGAGTAAGCGATGATTTGAAGCATTCAAATTTGCATTTCCATTGCAAAGCAACGAAAAGAAATACCTTTCATAAAACATGTAAATAGTTTGAAATATTTATACCTTTAGATAAATATCGAGCTTTATGAAAAAGGTTTGTATAGTTCCAATCATGTTGTTCTTTTTTCTGCAAACTAATGGTCAGATCCGGTATGGCGTAAAAGCAGGATTTAGTAATTCTTCTGTTAAATACAAATCGCCTCGAAAGGTTATTTATCAAAGTAATAATGCTTATCAATTTGGAGCAATTGCCGAATACGAAATAAAAAAATCTTTTCTATTAAGAGCAGGTTTACTATTTAATCAGAAAGGGAATTTTGGCGATAATTCTATTGCTTCTCCTGATAAATACCAACGTTCTTCTATTAGATTAAATTATCTGGAAACGGATATTGTGTTTTCGTATAAAATTATTGCTAACCGTAAAATAAACTTGAACGCTGGTGTAGGCCCGTTTATTGGCATTGGCTTGTTTGGTACCGAGAAGGGGAATGATTATGATTTAGGAAATCGACAAACAGTAGATCGAAAAATAATTTTTTCGAATAGTAAGATATCAAACGTTAATCAAACTTACTTTAAATCGATTGATTTCGGGCTTAATTTTAACGCTACAGCGAACTATAAAAAATACCTTTTGTACATAAATTTTGGGAAAGGGCTGGTTGACAGGGTTTCGTCAGATTCACCCGGATGGAATTCCAGAAATGAAGTATTTACCATGGGGCTGGGATACTATTTTAAGTAGCATTTACTTATAATCTCCAATCTCAATCACTTCCTCACAAAAATCGTATTCCTGTTTTACATTGCTGCTAACAATCACCAATCTGTCTTTTGTGTAATTGTTGATTAGCGTGTGATAAAGCTCAATACCATCAGCATCTAAATTGGTGGTTGGTTCATCTAATAAGAGAATGGGTGTATTGCTAAAGAAAGCCTGCGCCAGTTTTAATCTTTGTTTCATGCCGCTGCTGAAATAACGGAGTTGTTTATTTACTGCATTTTCCAAGCCGACAATTTTCAGCATTTCTTCAATACTAAGAGATTGTATTAACGGTTTGAATTTTAAGTGAAATTCAAGCATTTCTTTTGCGGTCATTTCTTCAATCAATTCGAGGTAGGGAGCGGCGATCGAGATATTGGAATAATGTTGTTCGTTGTTGGTTGTTCGTTGCCCGTCATTGTATTCTATGGTGCCTTCGTTGTGCAATGTAGCACCAGCTATAACCTGCAGCAGGGTTGATTTTCCGGAGCCATTGGGTCCGGTTATTGCGTAGTTTTTACCTGGCTGAAATTCATAACTAAGGCGGCGGAAAATCCACTCCCGATTAAATCGTTTGCCTGTATTTGATAAGGTGATTTGCATACCCCAAACCCCTAAAGGGGCTTTGCAATTTTTAGTTATTTAAAATTATAGGCACCTAGGTTCCCCCTTTAGGGGGCGGTGGGGGTGTCGTTTTATTCATCTTCCGCACTTCCCTTCGTAAAACGTTTAATAATTCCACGTCCGCTTTCCCTGATAAATGTTACAATTTCATCCCGCTCATCAGTTGCCGGTAATTCTTCTTCAATAAAATTAAGCGCTTGCGATGTATTAAGCGATTTGTTGTAAATAATGCGGTAGATGTCGAGGATTTTATTAATTCTGTCTAAAGAAAATCCTTTGCGTTTTAAACCAACGGAATTTACACCGGCATAACTTAGCGGTGTACGGCCGGCTTTAATATACGGTGGCACATCTTTACTAACCAGCGATCCGCCGGCAATAAAAGCATGCTGACCAATTTGCACAAACTGGTGTACGGCACACATACCGGCCAATATTGAATGATCGCCCATAGTAACGTGTCCGGCCATTTGGGTGTTATTGCTCATAATGCAATTGTTACCTACAACACAATCATGTGCTATATGGCTGTAAGCCATAATAAGGCAGTTGTTTCCTACTTTGGTAGTCCACCTGTCTTTACTGCCACGGTTTACCGTTACAAACTCACGTATGGTTGTGTTATCGCCAATTTCAACAGTGGTTTCCTCTCCTTCATATTTTAAATCCTGCGGAATGGCGCCAATAACTGCACCCGGAAAAATGCGGCAGTTCTTTCCAATTCTGCTGCCTTCCATAATAGTAACATTACTTCCTATCCAGGTGCCTTCGCCAATTTCTACATTTTGATGCAGAACACTGAAAGGGTCAACCTTTACATTGGTTGCCAGTTTGGCGTTTGGGTGTATGTATGTGTGCGGATGAATCATTCGGTTGTTTATTTGTTTATTAGTTGCTCCGTATAATCAACATTTATTTTCTCTTTACCAACTGCGCTGTCAAATCTGCTTCGGTACATAATTTATTACCAACATACACACTTCCCTTCATCACACAAATACCGCGGCGTATGGGTTCAGTTAATTCCATTTTTAAAATTAGTGTATCGCCCGGCACTACTTTTTGCTTGAATTTGCAATTATCTATTTTTAAAAAGTAAGTGTCGTATTGCCCGTCGGGCATAGCATTAATGCATAATAAACCGCCTGTTTGTGCAAGTGCTTCTACCTGTAAAACACCCGGCATTACAGGGTTTCCCGGGAAATGGCCTTGAAAAAAGTATTCGTTGAAAGTTACATTCTTAATCCCAACTATCTGCGTGTCGGTAAGATCAATGATCTTATCAACCATGATAAAAGGAAAACGATGGGGTAATGTTTTTTCAATCTGCTCCTGTGTATAAACAGGTTCACGGTTGGGGTCGTAGTTGGGGATATCTCTGGTGTGCTTATTTTTTTTGATGTACTGTTTTATCTTTTTCGCAAACTCTACATTACTGCTATGCCCAGGACGGTTAGCAATGATATGCGCCTTAATTGGATAACCAATTAGCGCTAAATCTCCAACAACATCCAGTAATTTATGACGGGCTGGTTCGTTAGCAAAACGCAGTTCCAGATTATTTAAATAGCCTTCACTTTTTATTTCCACTTTTTGGCGGCCAAATGCTTTTGCCAGTCTGCTCATTTCTTCATCGGTAACGGGTTTATCAACCACCACAATTGCATTGTTGATATCGCCGCCCTTTACCAGATTATTGTCCAGCAGCATTTCCAGTTCATGTAAAAAACAAAATGTGCGACAGGTGGCTATTTCTGTTTGAAAATCCTTCATTGATTTTAAACTGGCGTGCTGGGTTCCTAAAACCGGACTGTTAAAATCTATCAGGGTTGTTATCTGGTAATTAACCGCCGGTAAGGCAGTCATTTCCACCTTCTTTTCTTCATCAAAATAAGAGATATTGGTGTCAATAGTGTACCAGGTTTTTGCAGCATCTTGCTCAAGCACACCCGTTTCTGCAATAATATCAACAAAGGGACCGCTGCTGCCGTCAATGATGGGAATTTCGGGCCCGTTCAATTCAATCAGGCAATTATCCACACCCATACCAACCAGGGCGGCCAGAATATGCTCTACGGTGCTCACTTTACAATCGCCCTTTACCAATGTAGTACCTCTTGATGTATCGGTAACCAAATCACAATCAGCCTTTATTATAGGCGAACCGGGAAGATCAGTTCGTTGAAACTGATAACCAAAACCAGGATTTGCAGGCTTAAGCGTCATATCCACATTTACACCCGAATGCAGGCCCGTACCCGATATACTAACCGCTTTAACTAATGTATGTTGTCTATCTGGATTAAAATTTTTATCCATGTGTTCTGCTCAATTTTGTTGGCAAAGATATTTAAAATATGTTGCCCGTTACAATATCGAAGGGGCTAGCCCAATAATCGGCCTAAAATTGTAGTTGAAAGCTTCCAAAAATGCCAAATTTTGATTTTGTGCCAGCATAAGATGGGGCAGGAGAAAGCCGCCAGATAAAATCGAGGCGGAATAATTTGAAAATATTATCAATGCCTGTGCCTACTTCTATATAAGCTTTACTATTTAGTGTTTTAAAGGTGCCGGTTTTGTTGTTGATGGAATTGTTTTCTGCACTTAAGGAACCAAACAGTGTTTTAGCGGTCCAGAACTGGCGCCATTTTAATTTTCGGGTGAAGGGAATAAATCTAAAAAGGCCAGAGCCTATATTATGCTCCATATTTACGCCGGCGTACTTATCGCTTAGATATTCGAACCTGTTCATTAAATTAAACGCAAAGGGGTCGTAATAAAAAAGGTCGTTGCCAGGATGGTTCTCCAGATTGGTGAAAGGCATTGCACCATTAATAATACCGCCATAAACCCGATAATAAAAAACACCATAAGGCGATATTTTCATATTGTCCTTTATTAAGAGTGAATATTTACTATAATTATAAGCACTGTTGAAAACACCTGAAATGCCTTTTGAAAACATGAATTCAACAATAGGATATTTTGTACCGAGTGAATAACGATTATAGTCAGTTTCGATAAACCGCTCTAAATAGGCAAAGCGCAATTTTACTGCGAGCTCAAAATTAGTAAGCGGCGTGCCAGCTTTTGATGTAAATGTAGATGATGGAGGTAAGTTAAGCAGCGGTGTGTACTGGCGATGAGATACAAACCATTGGGTTGAGAAACCTTTACCAAGATCGTTTTCAAGCTCAATTCTAAAATCTTTTACGTTGATGAATTTGCGTGTTACATTGGGCTTGCGAATGGCCAGCGAAAAAATATTATCCTGACTTACCTGGCCCACCTGGCTAATGCCATTGTCCACATCATTTTGATAAGCAATATGCAAACGGATTCTTTTAGGTTTTCTGCTTATAATCCAGAATGCTTCTGCAAGTCCTTTAAATCGCTTATCCCTTAAGCCATAGGCCAGGTAGCCGTGCAGGTAAATATCTTTGAACATTTTTTTATTGGTTCCTAAATCGAATCTAAGTCGTGTGCCCTGTACTGTATCGCCACTAACCCAGTTAAACCAAGGGCCAATTTCAAACTTGCCTACATCACGATATCCGCCGCCAAAAAATTTTAAATTTCGTTGCAGTTTTTGAAATTTCGGCATTCCAAGCAACTTGTCAATGGTAGCATAAATTGCCTGTTCATTTTTTGACAAGCTGTCGTGGCGAAGTTCTTTCCAAACAGAGTCGGAATTTTGAACTACATCTGGTTCGGTTTCAATAAGTTCCTCAATATGCTGATCGCTGAAAATGGCAGTTAGAGAGTCACTGTTAACCAGAATATCCTTATAAGATGTTGTTTTGCGGCCAATGAGTGTGAGCGAATTTTTACCCAGCACCCTAAAATCGGCGAAAAATTTATCTCGATTTAAAAATATTACCGAATCGTTAAGCGGTATGTACTCCTGAAAAATACTGACGCGTTCTATAAAATTAATATTGGCCTCTTTGCCCAGGTACATAGATATTTTTGTTACCTGATAGGTTTTTTCTTTCACCCAGGCGTCGCCCGAAAATGTATTTTGCCCCGGCCGCTTTGGGTTAAAAACAAAATGATACAATTTACTGCCGTTAACGATTTGTGTATCCGGTACAGTAAAAATGTAATAGGCATCAGCATTATCGTTAAATGGACTGATGAAATCCTTATCCATCACATTTACATAATTGCTGTAGACACTTACGTTCTGATTCATAACACCTAGCAACTTGGTTATACTTTCGTTGTTTATACCGATGTTATTTGCGCCCTTGATATTGCTGGCCTTAATGTTCTCCTTAAATTTTTTAGGACTGTTTTGATAGGCGTAGTCACTGAGGGTTTCGGTTAAATACAGCGGCAAAAAAGGTGCAGATTCCGATGTGCTATCCATATTATCAAATATGAAGGAGAAGTTTTTTAATAAGAAATTCTTCTTAGCTTTTTCAGCATTAAAATTCTTGATGTCAATTTCCAGTTTATTATAAGCTTCGTAGCTGAAGTTGCTGAGGTCGTAGCGGTTGTACTGCTTTTTTTTGCTCATTATTTTCTTCCACAAATAAAGTCCACGGTTCCATTTTGCTCTAATGATAACTTCGCCTTTAGCACTGCCACGGTCCAATTGAATATTGAGTGTTTGGTTATTTTGAGATTGGGTAACCGGTATTTTATAAATCGCATACCCAATGAAGCTCACGTTTAATGTGTCTTCTTTAAAACTGTTAACCGAAATTGAAAACCGTCCGGCACTATCGGTAGATTGCCCGATGCCCGATTTACTAAAATAAACAGAAGCATAGGCAACTGGCTCTTTGGTATGGCCGTCAACAACGGTGCCCGATATTGAAAGCGATTGTGCACTAGATACAGAACTTGTAAAAGCCAAAAATAAAATTGCAGTGATATGTTTGAAGATGCTCAAAAAAATATGTTTATGTACGGGTAAGATTAATTGACCTGTAAGAATAGGCTATCAAAGATATTTTATTTTTAAGCCAGATTGATAAAGAAAATGTTAACTAGTTGATTTGTGTAGAATGAATGACAAATGAGACGGAGCATAGTTCAACGAAGTGTTTAAATACTGTTTTTCTCCATCATTTCTTTAAGCATCTTTTCCAGTTCCATAACCCTCTTTTCCAGGCCGGGTAAATTACGGCTGGCTGCCTGGCTACGTAGGGCGGCTGTATAATCAAATGCCGGAGAGCCGGTAACGGCAGAATTAGGGTTTTTTATAGATTTACTTACACCGCTTTGAGCATTAATTTTTGTGCCGTCGGCAATTTTAATATGGCCAACAATACCAACCTGTCCGCCTATCATTACATTACTACCGATTTTTGTACTGCCACTAATACCTGTTTGTGCGGCAATAACCGAATTGGTGCCTACTTCTACATTATGAGCAATCTGCAACAGGTTATCTAATTTAGCGCCTGCTTTAATAAGTGTGCTGCCAATGGTTGCCCTGTCGATAGCGGCGTTGGCGCCAATCTCCACGCCATCTTCAATAATTACATTGCCAATTTGTGGTACTTTTTTTAATGTGCCATCAGCCTGCGGGGCAAAGCCAAAACCATCGCTGCCAATAACGGTACCTGCGTGGATTGAAACGTTTTTGCCAATAACGCAATCATGATAAATTCTAACGCCGGGATGTATTATGGTATTTTCTCCAATAGTTACATTGTTACCAAGATAGGCACCGGGATATATTTTTGCGCCATCTGCCACAATTACATTTTCGCCCAAATAGGCAAAGGCACCGATATAAACATGGTCGCCAATTTTGGCTGTAGTTGCTACATAAGACGGTTGCTGTATGCCACTAAGTTGTTGCCGTTGTATTTGCTGATATTTATCTAAAAGTGTTGCAAAAGCCGAATAAGCATCGGGTACTTTAATAAGAGTGGCGTTTATTTTTTGTTTAAACTCTTGTGTTTCATTTACAATGATGATGCTGGCTTTTGTGCTGTATAAATACTCTTCGTATTTGGGGTTGGCTAAAAACGCCAGTTGACCCTCGCCTGCTTCTTCTATCTTACCAAACGAACCAACAGCAATGTCGGCATTGCCTTCTACTTTGCCATTAATCATCATGGCTATTTGTGCTGCGGTAAATTGCATAATTTAAAAATTGATCATTGGTGATTTGTCATTGGTCACACGAAAATCTCTGCAATATGAGATACCTTAATGACAAATGACGAATAACTATGTTCTCAAGTAACAAATGTAATATTTTTTAACCTTGCCCATCAGGTTTTGATTAATTAAGGCATTATCAACTTCTGAAATATCTTTTACAGTACCATCTTTAAAAAGAATATGAATATGTTCTTCTTCCAGGTTATAAGTACTGCTGGCAACTTCGCCGGTAAATACCAGCCAGCCTGCATCTTCGGTATTAATATTAAGTTTTATACTGGCTTCTGCAACTTTTTCCTGTACAACTGTTTCGTCAACAGGATTCCCAAAGTACTGAACTTTCAGCAATTGCCTGTTAATAATTCCATTACAAAGTGTAGATAATATTTTATCGGTATGATTGCACCAACCTTTAATTGCCGCCATTACATCATAATCATCCAAAGTACAAAACTCTTCTAAAGTAACGGTTTGAATGGGTTGTGTAATAAAATTATGCAATGGCAGTTGCGTTGCGGCTTTTACATACTTTGCTCTTTTAATGATGCGTTTTAGCATTTGCTCGGCACATAAAACAGTTTTATGCAGATAAACCTGCCAGTACATGAGGCGGCGGGCCACTAAAAATTTTTCAATAGAATAAATTGATTTTTCTTCTACCATCAGTTCGCCGTTATGAACGGTGAGCATTTTTAAAATGCGGTCGTAACCAATCACACCTTCATTCACACCTGTAAAAAAACTGTCACGGGTTAGGTAGTCCATGCGGTCCACATCAAGTTGTCCGCTTATGAGCTGATAGAGGAATTTTTTATGATACCTGTCGGTAAAAATTTCCAAAGCCAGGCTTAGCTGGCCTTTAAACTGTTTGTTGAGTTCCTTAATGATCATTAAAGAAAGGTCTTCATGGTGCATTTCTTCTATTAGTACATGCTCTAATGCATGACTGAAAGGGCCATGCCCTATGTCGTGTAATAGAATAGCGATTTTTGCAGCCTGTTCTTCGGCGGCTGTAATTTCAACGCCTTTGTTCTTTAGTTCATTAATGGCAATGCTCATTAAATGATATGCGCCCAGAGCGTGATGCAGCCTGGTATGTACGGCACCGGGATAAACTAAGCTGGCCATGGCCATTTGACTAATGCGCCTTAGTCGCTGAAAATAAGGATGGGCAATAACCTGATGTATCAGTTCATCATCAACCGTAATAAAGCCATAAACCGGGTCGTTAATTATTTTTCTGAAAGACATTTTAGGTTATGTGTTTGAACACTGTATATGTTAAAAGTTTTACAAAGCTAAATAAAGCTGAGCATCATTGATATAAAAAATTAAATTTGTAAGGATAGCGAAAGTTGATCATTTTTAATCCGTATTTTCCTTCTTTAATAAAAGTCGAATAATAGTGTGCGGTACAAATGAGTTCCGATGAATTGGAATTGAAATAACGCAACCTTGCTAAAATAGAATTACTGAAGCCCGTAACAAAACAATAAACCACAAACAAATAATATGAGTGTAGCAAAAATTCTTTGGGTAGATGATGAAATTGACAGCCTTACCTCGCAGGTAATGTTTTTAGAAAATAAAGGTTACGAAGTGCATACAAAAACCAATGGTTTTGATGCTGTGGAATATGTAAAAGATAATATTGTTGATGTAGTGCTGCTGGATGAATCGATGCCGGGCATTACGGGCCTGCAAACCCTGCAGCAGATTAAAGAAATTAAAACCAACTTACCGGTTGTTTTAATTACCAAAAACGAAGCAGAGAATCTGATGGACGAGGCCATCGGATCGCAGATAAGTGATTATTTGATTAAGCCGGTTAACCCTAACCAGGTATGGCTTAGCCTGAAAAAAATAATAGATAATAAAAGATTGGTGGCCGAAAAAACCACTTCGGCTTATCAACAGGAGTTTCGCAGTTTGTTTATGGCTTTAAACGCCAATCCTAATTATAATGAGTGGATGGAATTGTACCGCAAACTTGTTTATTGGGAACTGGAGATGAAAAAAAGCGATAGTCCGGAGATGCAGGAAGTTTTTCAAACACAGAAAACCGAAGCCAACACAGAGTTTTTTAAATTTATATCAAGAAATTATGCCGATTGGGTAAATCCCAAAAGTGCCGATGCGCCCATTATGAGCCATAACCTGATGAAGTTTAAAGTATTTCCGCATCTTGAAAAAGGTACACCTTTATTTTTTGTGCTGATTGATAACCTGCGTTTTGATCAATGGAAAACCATCCAGCCGATTTTTGCGGAGAGTTTCCGCATTCATGAAGAAGAAACTTTTTATGCCATATTGCCTACAGCTACACAATATGCACGTAATTCGATTTTTGCAGGTATGATGCCGGTTGATATTGAAAAGAAATTTCCACAACAGTGGAAGAATGATGATGAGGACGGCGGAAAAAATATGTTTGAAGAAGATTTCTTTAAGGGTCAGTTAAAATCCATGGGTAAGGGCGACTTGAAATATTCGTATACCAAAATCACCAATAATCATGATGGACAAAAATTAGTTGACAATATTCATAACATGATGGAAAATGATATTAATGTAATTGTTTACAATTTTGTTGATATGATGAGTCATGCTCGTACTGAGATGGAAGTGCTGAAAGAGCTGGCAGGTGACGAAACCAGTTACCGCAGCATTACCGAAAGTTGGTTTACACATTCACCTTTACATCAGGCGCTTAAAAAAATTGCAGATAAAAAATTAACGATGATTGTGGCAACAGACCATGGCAGTGTGCGGGTAAATACCCCTGCAAAAGTTATCGGTGATAAGCAAACTACCGCCAATCTACGCTATAAGCATGGACGCAATTTAAATTACGAACCTAAAGATGTACTGGCTTTCAGAGATCCACGGGAAGCAGGCTTACCGGTGCCTAATGTAAATTCATCTTTCATTTTTGCTAAGGGAGATTTGTATTTATGCTACCCAAATAATTATAACCATTTTGCAAATTATTACCGTAATACGTTTCAGCATGGAGGTATAAGTTTAGAAGAAATGATTGTGCCGGTGATACGAATGACGAATAAATAAAAAACGCTGATTACAGGGATTGGATGATTTCGCAGATTTTTTTATCAACGATTGTTGAAAACCTTTTTTTTAATTGTTTGTTATTTGTAGGAGTTTGCAGTTGAATAAAAGCAGATTCTCCCTTTTTTGGGGTGCAACTATGAAATACACACAACATAATTTAGATAAGATTGAGAAAGTGGCCGAAGAATGCGGTTATGTTATTCGTTACGAAAGAGGAACTTTTCAAAGCGGTTACTGCATCCTGCAGGACCGGAAAGTGATTGTGATCAATAAATTTTTTCAAACCGAAGGCAGGATGAATGCACTTACCGACCTGATGCCCCTGTTGGATATCAGCTTTGATGCTTTAACCCACGAAAGTCAGAAGGTTTATGATGAATTGATGAGTGTAATCAAATAGGCATTGGCAATAAGCAATTTGAACATAATAGTAGTCTGCGCTAAATTTTTTTCAATCCCGGCTTGATTTCATTAACTGAAACCTGCAATTTGCCAAATGCTTATTGCCAATTGCCTATTTTTGTTCTGTGCAATGCCCTCCTCTAAAAATAACATTTCTCGGTACCGGTACCAGCAGCGGTGTGCCTATGATAGGGTGCAGTTGTGAGGTATGCATATCTCCCGATAAAAAAGACAAACGTTTACGATCAAGTATTTTGGTTGAAAGTGAAACCACAACCATTGTGGTAGATACTACACCCGATTTTAGATACCAGATGATGAGGGCTAATGTCAAAAAACTCGATGCGGTGCTGTTTACCCATCCGCATAAAGATCATATTGCCGGACTGGATGATGTACGTGCCTATAATTATTTCCAGCAAAAACCAATGGAATTGTATGCCAATTCACTTACAGAGGAAGCCATAAAAAGGGAATTTGCCTATGCTTTTTCTGATAAAAAATATCCCGGCATACCCAATCTTAGTTTAAATACCATTGATGAAAAGCCATTTATAATTGGAGATATTCCAGTTATTCCGGTTTTGGTCTGGCATTTAAAAATGCCGGTTCTTGGTTTCAGGTTTGGTGATTTTACTTACATCACAGATGCCAACCGGATTGATGAAGAAGAAAAAGAAAAGATAAAGGGCAGCAATGTAATGGTTCTTAATGCTTTACGTAAAGCAAGTCATATCTCTCATTTTACATTAGATGAAGCCGTTGCCATGGTGCATGAACTACAGGTACCAACCGGCTATTTTACCCATATCAGCCATCAATTAGGGCTACACCAGCAAATAAATGAAGCTCTACCTACCGGTATAGCCCTGGCTTTCGACGGTCAAGAGTTTACCGTGTAGTATTACCACTTTGAGGTATTGTATTAAAATGGCATATAGCATATTTTGCAAGCCTTAAATGGCAATAATGCTTAAGCGTTACCTGGCAGATTGGTTGAATTTTACCCGAAAAGAAAGGCTCGGGATTATTGTTGTATTTATTTTGATTGTCTTTTTTCTTACGCTCCCTTTTTTCTTTCATTATTTTATTCCGCAAAAAAAATATGACCACAATAAGTTTGCAGATGAAATAGCATCACTTAGTATAAAACAGCAGGACAGCTCGGCTAATTATGCAAGCCGCAATTTTGATGAAAACAATTATCAGAATTATTATCAACCTTCAGAAAAAAATTATTACAGCAAAAAGCTAAAGGGCGAATTATTCTATTTTGATCCCAATACATTATCTGTTGAAGGTTGGAAAAAACTGGGCATAAGAGAGAAAACTGCAAATACTATCCGTAATTATATATTAAAGGGCGGCAAATTTTACAAGCCCGAAGACCTTGGTAAAATATGGGGGTTGCACGATGATGAAATTCAGAGGCTTTTACCGTATGTACGTATAGAAGCCAAGCCTGCAGCGGATTATAGCAATGTTAAAACTTCTGAACCTTACAAAACTTACGAAAAACCAAAATACACTATTGCTGCGGTAAATATAAATGATTCAGATACATCGGCCTTTATTGCGTTGCCTGGTATTGGCAGTAAATTGGCTAATCGCATCATTGCTTTCCGTGAAAAACTAGGCGGTTTCTATAGCATCAATCAGGTAGCCGAAACGTTTGCTTTACCTGATTCTACGTTTCAGAAAATAAAAGACAAATTGGTTATTACAAATACCGAGGTAAAAACATTGAATATTAATTCAGGCACTGTAGATGAATTAAAACAGCATCCATATCTCAGATACAATATTGCAAATGCCATTGTGCAATACAGAACACAGCATGGTAATTTTTCTTCAGTTAATGATTTGAAAAAAATAATGCTGATTACCGATGATATTTTTAATAAAGTAGTGCCGTATCTGGTTGTAAGATGAAAAACTAACAGTTGTTAGTACTTTAAAAATGCCGTAAATTGCGCCCTTAACGATTAGCAATTTATGAATTTTATTACTACAGAACTTACAGAACAGGTTGCACAAACGGCTAGAGAATTTGCCCTGCAACATATTAAGCCACATTTGATGGAATGGGACGAAAGCCAGGAGTTTCCGGTACATGTTTTTAAGGAAATGGGTAAATTGGGCTTAATGGGTGTTTTAGTGCCCGAAGAATATGGTGGCAGCGGATTAGGCTACTATGAATACAATCAAATAATACAGGAAGTAGCAAAAGTTTGTGGTTCTATCGGCTTATCATTGGCTGCACACAATTCACTTTGTACAGGGCATATTTTAACTTTTGGTAATGAAGAACAAAAGAAAAAATATTTACCCAAACTGGCTTCTGCTGAGTTTATTGGCGCCTGGGGATTAACAGAAGCTAATACCGGAAGCGATGCAGGTAATATGAAAACCACGGCTGTTAAAGACGGCGATGATTGGATTATTAACGGAACAAAATCCTGGATTACCCATGGTAAAAGCGGCGATGTGGCTGTGGTGATTTGCAGAACGGGAGAACCAAGAGAAAGAAATAATTCAACAGCTTTTATTATTGAAAGAGGTACCGCAGGCTTTACCGCGGGTAAAAAAGAAAATAAACTGGGCATGCGTGCCAGCGAAACTGCCGAAATGATCTTTGATAATTGCCGCATACCGGATGCAAACCGCATGGGCGAAGTAGGACAAGGGTTTAAACAAAGCATGAAAATACTCGACGGTGGCCGTATATCTATTGCTGCATTGGGTTTGGGTATTGCTAAAGGTGCTTATGAAGCAGCTTTACAGTATTCAAAAGAGCGCCATCAGTTCGATCAACCCATATCTAGTTTCCAAGGTATAAGTTTTAAACTGGCCGATATGGCTACTGAAATTGAAGCTGCAGATCTTTTAATAAAACAAGCCTGCGATTTAAAAATGAGGGGCCTACCCATGACCAAAGAATCGGCCATGGCAAAATATTACAGCAGCGAAGTGTCGGTAAGAGTGAGTACAGAAGCTGTACAGATTTTTGGCGGCTACGGCTACACCAAAGATTTTCCGGTAGAGAAATTTTACCGCGACAGTAAACTCTGCACCATTGGTGAGGGCACCAGCGAAATTCAAAAAATTGTAATCAGCCGGGAAGTTTTGAAATAGCCTGCCTGTCGGCAGGTTATGCCGATAGTTAAAGCGATTAGACCGAATACTGGTATTATCGGTATAAATTATTGCTCCGGTATTTTACCGGAGTTTTTTTTTAATTAGTATGAAAT
>JBBKXU010000354.1:0-2903 GCA_037969645.1 Ferruginibacter sp.
ATATACAATTGAGGAGGGGTTTGTACAATACGATGACAGGGAAGCTGATATGAGTGCTGTTATTAAAAACCTGAACCACAGTGGCAGCGGTGATTTTACAGCGGACCTGTTTACCTTGAAAACCAGTACCACGGCTGATGAAGTTACTTATATCTATGGAGCCATTCCGTTTTTGTCAAAAGTAAAAACCAAGGTTGATTCAGATATAAAGGTTGATAATAAAAACAGTATGTACAGTTTTGACGCAATGGATATCTTGTTAAACGCATTGAAAATAAATGGCAATGGAAATATCAAAAGTATTGCTCATGGCTATGGAATGGATATAAACTTTAAATCTCCATCTACAGAGTTTAAAAATATTTTATCCTTGATTCCGGCAGTGTATAAAACCGATTTTGATAAAGTAACCGCAAATGGTAATGCTAATTTTGAGGGTTATGTAAAAGGTATTTACAGCGATTTGACTATGCCGGGCTACCATGTGGCCATGGAAGTTAAGGACGGTTCGTTTAAATATGCAGACTTGCCGAAAGCTATTCAACAGATAAATTTTAAAGCCGTGGTAGATAACCCCGACGGTGTAACAGATAACACAGTTGTTGATATAACCAACGGGCACCTGGCAATAGATAATGAACCCTTTGATTTCAGGCTGCTTGTTAAAAAGCCGATTAGCAATATGTTTATTGATGCGGCTGCAAAGGGCAAAATAAATTTGTCAGAAGTAGCCAGTTATGTGAAACTCGAAAATGGCACGAGTATTTCTGGCTTGATGAATGCTGATATAGCCATAAAAGGCAATGTAAAAGAGATAGAAAATAAACAGTATAATAATTTTTATGCAGCAGGAATCATCGACGTAAATAAATTCAATTATACATCTAAGGACTATCCGAGCGGAGTAAAAATAAACTCGGTGCATGCCAATTTTACGCCTGCAAAGATTGATCTATCTAATCTTAGCGGGCAGTACATGAATTCCAATTTTAATGGTGGCGGACAAGTTAATAATTTGCTTGTTTACCTGTTAAGCGGAAAGCCATTGAGCGCTAACCTTACTGTAAATGCAGATAAAGTAAACCTGAATGACTGGATGGGAGTAACTGCAGATACAGCTACAAACGCTGTGCCGGTGGCGGTTTCGTCGCCATTTGTAGTGCCACCCAATTTAGATATTACTTTGAATACGAAAGTTGACAAGCTGCTGTATGATAATGTAGATATAGAGAATTTGACCGGTATACTTAAGATAGAAAATGAGGCTGTGACGCTGAATAACGTTAGCGGTAATGCCATGGATGGAACGATTAAGATCAACGGCTCATACAGCACTAAGGAAAACAAAGCCAAACCGGCCATTGCCATGAGTTATGATGTGGCACAGGTTGATATTCAAAAAACATTTTACGCTTTCAATACAGCACAGAAGCTGATGCCGATTGGTAAATTCCTGGCAGGCAGACTTACATCTGTATTATCTGCAAATGGCAGACTGGGAGATAATATGAATATTGATATGAGTACTATTTCGGGTAATGGAAATTTGTTTTTAATTGAGGGATTCCTAAGCAGGTTTGCGCCGCTTGATAAGATTGCATCAACACTTAATGTAAAAGAATTGCAACAGATCTCGTTGAAAGATGTAAAAACATTTTTTGAATTTTCGAATGGTAAATTGCTGGTGAAGCCTTTTACGGTAAAGTACAAAGACATTGAAATGGAGATTGGAGGACTGCAGGGCATAGGCCTTGATGAAGGAATTAGTTATGCTATCAATCTGCAATTGCCCAGGGCATTAATGGGTACACAGGGAAATCAATTTGTAGATAACCTGGTTTCTGCCGTAAACGCTAAAGGTATTCCTGTAAAGGTTGGCGAAACAGTAAGCCTAAAACTGGCCATGGGCGGCACCTTAAAAAACCCTACTATCAAAGTTGATTTGAAACAAAGCGGTGAAACACTGGCGGATCAGATGAAGGAACAAGTAAAAGATTTTGCGCAAGCAAAAATTGATAGTGCCAAGAATGCTGTAAAAGATACGTTAGCTTCTATCAGAAAGCAACTGGAAATAGCTGCTCAGGAAGAGTTGAGGAAGAGGTTATTTGGTGTAAAGGATACAGCGGCCATTAGGGACAGTACACCGGTTAAAAATCCTCAGGATAAAACCAGCGAATCCATAAAGGGCTTACTTGATTTGTTTAAAAAGAAGCAAAAAGACAGTATTGTTCTTCAAAAAGATACGTTGATAAAACAATAGATTTACTCAACAACTTTTGGAATATAGTTTGAATTCATTATACCCAACGCACCCATATATTTTAATTGAAAACTAACGAGGTCGCCCACTTTGTATTTTTTAACGTTACGTCCTAAATCCAGTACCAGCATATCTGAGCTGGCTTCAATAACTTTTACCGAATCATCTTCGGGAATTAAGAATTGCGGATTGCACTCCAGTAAACCGATGTCAATAATTGCCCGGCAGGAAGTTTTGCCAATATCGGCTTTGTTAAATTCAGTTTTTATTCCTGATGGATTTTCCATCTGTTCTCCGGATGGAGTCATGGGTTTTTCATTTAACTCGATGATCTCTGTAAATAATTGAAAAACATCCGAACGTAAACCTTTAATAAGTCCATCGGTAAAAATATCTTTACCAAAATAAAGCGCTTCGCCTATCCGGAAATGATTCACCGATTTTGGAATCTGATGTTTGATGAGCATGGGGACAGCAACTGTTGTCCCCCCGGAAACCCAGGGTATTTTCCGGTTGAATTTTACCTCAATCAATTGTTTGTATAGCGCCAGCTGCACCATCTTATCCTGCGAAGGCATAATGCCGTTCAGGCAGTTCAGGTTAGTGCCAATACCAACAATGTTAATGTTGGGCAGTTCAAATA
>JBBKXU010000355.1:0-9060 GCA_037969645.1 Ferruginibacter sp.
GATGTATATCTGGTACGTGATATACCCAACACTGCTTACGAGTGCAGCGGCTACAATCCCAAATTTTGGAATTAAAATGATATCGCCAATTAAAATAACAATTAATGCCAAAACAGAACCAATGATATTTACTTTTATCTGATTTCTACCAGCAAAGTAAGCGGTTAAAGTAAATATACCCGAAAGTGCTAAAATGCCCGGTATCAGCCATAAGAAAGGCTCATACATATCTGTAAATGTTTCGCCAAACACGGCCGGAAATAACCATTTACCGGTTAAAGCCAAAATAAGACAAACTGGAATGTAAATGGTAAATATTAACCGGGATAACATGGTTAACACTCTGGCAATTCCTTCTTTTTGCCCTCCGGCTGTCAGCGGAAATACAGCGCTGGCCAATATAGTAGGCAGAATAAAAAACAGGTGTACAAGCTTTGAAACCTGTATATAGTTACCCAATTGTTCGGCAGTACAGTATTTTTCTACAAAGAAATAATCAACACGGTATAAAAGAAAGAAAATGAGATTACCTACAAAAGCCAGTGAACAATAACGAAACAATAATTTAAAATCGGCAACTGAGAAAAACTGAAATACTCCGGCTTTTATGTACTTAATTTTTGCAGCCACAGCCATACATAATCCCTGCACAAAAAAAGAAGCAAAATAAATATAGAAATAATTTTCGTCATTAACAGCCGGGACAATTGATTTGCCTCCATATGGAATCAAAGCAATTAAAACGATAGTGCCGGTAATGATGATAATATTGGGTGTCTTAAAATTTTTATCGGCATAAAAAAAACCGGAGCAATAGGTTATTAACAGGTTACCGCTGATATACAATACAGCAGAAGTCAGTAACAGATCAGCCGATATGCCCTCATATGATTCCTTAAAAAAATAATAAACAACAAAGAATGTTAACAGGCCGGTAATAAAAGACCAGACCAGAGAAAAATTAAACAGCCTTGCCGGAGATATTTCCCGTTTGGCGGCAAAATAAATTATACCCGACTCCAGACTAAGACTGGAAACCAGCAAGACTAACGCATAAATACTGCTGATATAATATACAGCACCGCTTACCGAAGCCTCAAAATGCCTTGCAATTAAAATATTAACGATAAAAGCTGAAACATAGTACAGGCCTCGCCAAAACATTGTTTGAATTAAAGTTTTTCCTGCCTGCATATTGGTATCAAGTGATATAATCGCTCTACATGATTAAAATATCGTTTGGCATTATTTCAGACTATTAATGATAGCCGCAAAGTCTGCAGCAACCAAACTGGCACCGCCAACCAAACCTCCATCCACATCGGGCTGACCAAATATATCTTTTGCATTATTTGCTTTTACACTGCCACCGTATAAAATTGAAATGCTGTCAGCAACTTCTGTACCATATTGAACTGCCATTACTTTACGAATATGTGCATGCATTTCCTGCGCTTGTTCGTTACTGGCTGTTTTGCCGGTACCTATTGCCCAAATGGGTTCGTAGGCTATTACAAATCCGGTTAGTTGTTCAGCAGTTAAATGAAACAAACTTTCTTTTAATTGGGTTTCAACAAAACTGTTTTGTGTTTCGGCTTCTCTTATTACCAAAGGCTCTCCGCAACAAAAAATGGGTTTCAATCCGTTCTCAAAACAGATATTGATTTTTGCTGCAAGCATAGCATGGCTTTCGTTAAAATATTCACGGCGCTCACTGTGGCCAAGTATTACATAATCCACAGCAATGCTTTTCAGCATTTCGGCGCTTGTTTCGCCGGTGTATGCACCACTTTTTTTATCATAACAGTTTTGTGCGGCAACAAAAACATTTTTCTTGCCAGCCAATTTATTTTTTATACTGATCAGATATGGAAAAGGCACACCAAAAACCGCTTCCTGATTTTCATTCAAATCATGTGGGGTTGCAATCAATTCATCCATCAAAGTTTCTGCCTGTTGCAGGGTTAAATTCATTTTCCAGTTTGCTGCTGCAATTTGTTTACGCATGTTTATCTAGTTTTAGTATAGTTTGTAAATATCTGTCAAAATTTGTTTTTCCCTTTCGGAAACAGTAAGTCCTTTCAATTTTTTCCAATTATCAATATCAACCAGGGCTTTATTCAGTTTGTATTTTGTTACCCCATCTCCCCCCCAGGAAAAACTGGGAATTAGTTTTGGTGCAAGGCCTGTTGCAAAAACATTACTGCAGACACCTACAACCGTTCCTGTATTGAATGAAGTATTTATTGCCGCTTTTGAATAATCTCCCATTAGCAGTCCGCCTTTATAGCCTGTACCTATTTGCTTTTTATCCCCATCTACCCAAAACTTTACTTCGCCTGCATTATTTTTTAAGTTACTGTTGCTGGTACCTGCACCCAGGTTGCACCACTCGCCTACTACACTATCGCCTAAATAACCATCATGTGCTTTATTGCTATAACCAAACAAAACAGAATTCTTAATTTCGCCGCCAACCGTACAATGCGGACCAACAGTTGTTGCGCCGTAAATCTTTGTTCCCATTTTTACAACAGCTCCCTCACAAATAGCAAGTGGACCTCTTAATAGACTGCCTTCCATAATCAAAGCATTTTTACCGATGTAAATTGGCCCTTCACTGGCATTCAAAATACAATGCTCAATTTTAGCTCCAGCCTCTATAAAAATATTTGCTGGGTTTATCAGTTTATTAGTTTTAGAGACGGCTTTGCTTTTTCTTCCTCCCGTAATCAAATTAAAATCTTCTCTTAATGCCCAATCATTCATCTGAAATATCTGCCAGGGATAATGGATCGCAATTATCTCAGCTTTATACTCAACAGATTTGTTTATTTTAATTTTATGCAGTCCTAATACTTCTTTGCTGGAAAATTTAAAAGCCACACCACCTTCTTTACCGGAAGTTAAGAACTCACCATTTTGCAGTTTTTTTATTTTGCTGATAATAGCTTTAGTTGGTAAAACATTAGCATGAACCAGCAAGTAAACATCTTTACCAATTCCTTTTTCAATCTTGATGGATTCTGCATCATCAAGATAATGATCATTCCATTTATCAGCAGATGCAATCTTTAAATAACGCTCCCATTTTTCACGGATGGTTAGTATGCCTATACGAATATCCTGTATATGGCGGATGTATGTAAAAGGGTGAAGGTTCTCCGGCTTGCAGTACTCCTCTGTAAAGATGATCTTTTGCATATGGTAAAAATAATGAGAATGCCACGGATTACACGGATTTCCACGGATGAATTATAAGCGCTGTCTTTTAATCTTTGGAAATCCGTGAAATCTGTGGCCAAAAAAAATCCCCCCGGAGAACCGAAGGGACTTAAAGTATAGCCATGAAAAACAAACTTTAAATAAAGATATTAATCTCTATTAAATTATTTATCCTTTTTTGCGTACCGCTTATTGAATTTATCAATTCTACCTGCAGTATCTACCAGTACATTTTTACCGGTGTAAAAAGGGTGAGAAGTATTTGATATCTCCAGTTTAATTACCGGGTATTCATTACCATCATCATGAACTACTGTTTCTTTTGAATAAGCAGTTGAACGGCTCAAGAACTGAGTTCCATTACTCATGTCTTTAAAAACTACCAACCTGTAATTGTCCGGGTGAATTCCTTGTTTCATATTATTATTTTGTGTTTAGCATACGGGTTTTGCCGTACAATTATTAGAAAGTGGCAAAATTACGCCATTTTTCTATAAAAACGGAAAAAAATGGATAATGCGTTAATGGATAATCGATAATGTCTAAAAATAATGACTGTTTTCAAATTTCTCAGCCCCCAGTCATCTAAAATATTATCCATTATCAACTAAACAATTATCAATTAACCTAGTCTTTCATATTTACATACTGAAATGCAATACCCAGGTTCCAGCCCTTTGATGCCTGTATTACTTCCTGTAAATCATCTATTTTCTTGCCGGTTACCCGTATCATGTCATCCATGATGGCTGCCTGCACTTTCATACCGCTCTCTTTAATCAGTTTCACAATCTTTTTTGCGTCTTCCTGTTTAAGGCCATTTCTTACGGGAACTTCTTTTTTCACAACTTTTCCGCTGGGAAACGGCTCTTTACTTAAATCATATACTTCAGCGGCAAGCCCTTGCTTCATACTCCGGCTTATCATTACATCGGTGATTTGGCCAATTTTCATATCGCTGTCGGCTTCCAGATTAACTTTAAACTCTTTTTTATTGAGCTCAATCACCACATGAGAGCCTTTAAAATCGAAACGATTGGTTATTTCTTTAGTTACTGTGTTGATGGCGTTATCAAGCATTTGCAGATCAACTTTACTTACAAGATCAAATGAAGGCATAGCAGTTTTTTTTCAAAAATATCCAAAAAATGGCGAATATAAAAATGTCGAATGTTGAATGTATCTACAAATTGAGCACACATTCAACATTCGACATTTGGGCAATCGATATTTTAAATTAATTCCCTCCTTTCACCCTGTTCTGCTCCTCACTTGCTCCGCTATTCCTCTTTCCGCTATTTGCTTTAAGCTTTCCTTTATTGAAACGGTAGCTGAAAGTAAGACTCACAGCACGGCTGTCATTCACGTTTTTAAAATTTGCATCTACTGTTCCGTATTTGCTATAGCCTTTAAATACACCTCCGGCAAAAATATCCCGAACATTTAAACGGATACTGCCCTTGTTCTTCAATACCTGCTTGCTTATACCAGCATTAACCTGCGCAAACGGTTTAATGTAAATCACACCTTCCAAACTTTTAGTTCGGTAAAAACCACTTAACTCTGCCGACCAGCCTTTGCTAAATTTAAACTGCTGTTGCAACTGAACCATAAATGTGGTAATACCCAAAGAAATGTGCTCGTTATTTACTACACCCTTAAAATGATTGTTATACACGTTTGCGTATATATTACCGGTCCACCATTTTGTGATTGATTTGTTAGCGGTAACTGCTAAACCTATTTGTTTTGCGTTGGCAATATTTGCCTTCTTAATATAGGTTTCATTGTTAACATCATTCTGCTCCAGAACCTGTTGAATAATATTGTTGGTAGCCGTGTAGTTCAATGTTGTAGTTAGGAACCCGCTATAGGTATGGCTAAGCTCAATATTATGGGCAAACTGCGGACTCAAATTAGGATTACCCTGCTCAAATGTATATCTGTCTAAAAAATGAACAAATGGATTCAGGTTCTCATAATCAGGTCTTTCAATACGGCGGCCATAGTTAATAACAAATTGATTTTTTTCGTTGGCGGTATATTGAAAATAGGCAGTTGGAAACAATTGCGTGTAAGATCTTTTGAATTTAGTTTCGGTGTACTCGAATTTATCCATCGCCGTATTATAAGTATAACCTTTTGAAATACCGTTAGCATTTGTATTCTCGGCCCTTAACCCCAACTGCATGCTCCATTTTTTACCCAACGGCCTGCTGTAGTTTACATAAGCTGCATTAATATTTTCATCATAAATGAAATGATTACTGCGGGCACTGTCTAAAATATTGTAACCGTTTTTCACACTGTCGTACCGGGCATTGTTGTCGTTGGTTACAAAGCTGGTTTTAAATCCTGCTTCAAACTTGGCATCTTTTTTTAAGGGTAATGTATAGTCAACTTTTCCACTGTAAATTTTTATATTAGTGGGTAAAGTGCCATTCAAAACATCTGGTGCCTGCTTCAGGTTTCCGGCGTTATCGTAATAATAACTGGTAAGCGGCTGCACACTTGTTGCGTTATATTGAATATAATCAAAATCAGCTGTAATCTCCTGCCCTGCTGAATCCAGCTTGGTTCTTATATTAAAATTGCTGCTGAAATTCTTCCACAACTCATCATTTTGAGTATACGCTTTTGTTTGAGCGGTAAGGGTACCATTGGGGTCGTAAATATAGGTATTGGTATTGCTCTGCCACAAAGCTTCGTTATAAAATCCGTTTAACACTACTCCCACAGTTGTGTTTTTAGACACAGTATAATCTAATCCAATTTTTGCGCTGTAGTTATGCCTTTGGTTCTCCATTCCGGTTTCCTGATCAAAAATTGATTTAATGGCTTTTGTATTAGCATCCCTGAAATTTCTAACAATGTATAATTCCTCGCCGCGGTGGTTTCGGTTATAATTAAAGTTGCTGAAAAAATTTACTTTCTTGTTACGGTAGTTAAAACTTATTGCCTCATTAAATCTTGCATACCGGCCTTGCGTGTAGCCGCTGGTGATGCTACCATTGTAACCAAAAACTTTATTCTTTTTTGTTTTGATGTTGATAACGCCGGCATTACCTGCTGCATCATATTTTGCAGGAGGATTGGTCATAATCTCAATCTGGTCTAACTGAGTGGCCGTCATATTGCGGAGCATGTTAGCCAGATCGGCACCACTTAAATAACTGGGGCGGCCATCCAGATAAACAATAACACCCGATTTTCCCTTCAGACTTATGTTTCCATCTTTATCAACTGATATACCTGGTGCTTTTTCCAATACTTCCAAAGCTGTACTTCCGGTACTTGTAATAGAAGCATCCACGTTAACAATTGTTCTGTCGAGCTTTCTTTCAATTAGTGGCTTTTTAGATGTGATAACAACCTCTTGCATGGCTTTTGCCATAGGAACCAGTTGCAATACACCCACATTTGTTGATGAACTTGCTCCTGCAACGGTAAACGACTGGCTATAGGTTTTAGAATGACCAACCGATGTGGCTAAAACCAGATAATTACCTTCCTTAATATTTTCGAAAGAAAAATTACCTGCTTTATCGGTAACTGCAACTTTTACCAAAGCAGAATCTGTGGCATGCAGGAGAGAAATGGAAGCGGCATCAATTACTTTTTGATTGCCTCCGTCTTTAATACTTCCGGTTACTTTAGCTCCGGATTGGGCTTGACTGGCTATAGCGATGCTCATAGCAGCCAAAAGGCTGAAAAATTGTTTCATGGCTTTACTTTTTGTTTTCCCCGATGGCTGTCGGGATTCGGTTAATAAAAGCAGTTATATACTTTGATAACTACTTCACAAAAGTAAGTACTATGCGTTACCAAGTACATTGTTTTGTAGCGAACGGTCTATTTCAGGGATATTTGGTAATATACCATTAGACGTAACACTCTAAAGAAAGGTTACAATTTAAAAAGAGAAGGAAATTTTAGCTTTCCTTGGCTGCTCTTCTTTTTACAAAGATGATGAGGATTATCCCCGCCAGAACAAGTGCTGCAGATATAATTTCGGCCTGTGTAGGCTGTAAACCAAAGAAAGAAAAGGTATTGTTTACCCGGAATAACTCCACCGTGAAACGCTCTAATCCGTTTACAATGAGATAGATACCAAACATTACGCCAGGTACTTTAATACGCCTGCGAACGGCCCAAAGTATTAAAAACAACAAAGTGCAGACTATAGTTTCGTAAAACGGAGTTGGAAAAACAGGTTGCGGTAAGGCCCTGCAATGCTCATCATTGCAATTTGCCATTAACACACCATCCATATTCACGTTTTGGGGGTAAGTATAGGCAACCATCCAAACTGGCATAAATGAAGGCGCTTTAAATGATTTATGAGGCACTTTTTCCAGGCTAGGGTAAGTACGGTCGGTAATACCTACAAGCATTGAATCTTTATTCAAAGCTTTACCGTCTAAATAATATGTCGCATTTTTTACAAGTTGCTTTTGGTAATCGCCCGGGCCGGCTTCCACCACTTTACCTTCGGCATTAACCACATAAGCGCTGTTAAAAACGCCCCAATCACCATCGCCCGACACCTGGCAACCAATACGGCCCACAGCGTAAGCAAGCAATAAGGCCAAGCCGGCAGCGTCAACTAAATGAATGATTTTAATTCCTTTTTTGACGCCGTACCAGCAAATGGCAATGGCAGCAAAGATTAACCCACCGTAAAACGTTAATCCGCCTACAGAAAATAAACGATCTATAGGATTCTTTACAAAATCATCCCAGTTTTCAAGGTTATCAAAAATTTTTGCGCCAATAATTCCAAAAATCAATCCTAGTATGATAATATCTCCCACCCTGTCGTGCGGCCAGATCCGTACTTTACGGGTTTCGGGTTCCTTTAATTTTTGCTTGTTTTTTTCCCACCATTTCAACCAAACTAAAAAACCGCCTACCAAAAGGCCGCCAAGGAAATTTCCGGCGCTTGAAAAAATATATTCCTGTGCTGTAACTCCCTCGGGCATACTAAACAATATGCCAAATATTTTGTAGCCGAAAATAAAACCGGCCACGGCGTTTATAAGTAATTCGGTAATCGAAGCCGGTTTACCAACAGTAATCATTTCTTCTCTGGGCGATAAAAGCCCTTGTTTTTCCTTCCGCTGCAGCTCTTTACTTAACACGATGGCCGCTGTAACAAAGCCCATGGCCACCATCAAGCCAAATGTATTTAATAAACTTAAGCGATGCCATTCTAAACCAAACCAGTCTTTTAATACATAATATAAGTTGGGATACATCTGTTAAGTTGTGTTTTTAAAATAAGTACTGCAATATACTGATTCGCTTATTATTTGAAAATTAAAGCTTGACTTACAAAGTATTCAATATATCAATGCCATGGAATAGAAAACCTCCTGTAAAAACAGGAGGTTATTATATAGTACTTACAATTTGTATTAATTACAATGTTGCTCAAATGCACCAATCAAGTTCTCGGCAATCATTTGTGCACTGCGGCCTTCAATATTATGGCGCTCAATATAATGTACCAGTTTACCATCTTTAAATAAAGCTATTGCCGGTGAAGAAGGTGGGTAAGGCATTAAATGCTCCCTTACTTTATTTACCGCTTCAACATCAAAGCCCGCAAAGCTGGTAGTGATGTTATCGGGTTTTTTTGCTGAATTACTTACAGCCATTAATACACCTGGTCTTGCGGTACCGGCGCTGCAACCACAAACTGAGTTAATCATCACCAAAGTTGTGCCTTTTTCTGCTAATTTAGTATCAACTGCTTCTGCAGTTAATAACTCAGAAAAGCCGTTTTCGGTTAACTCTTCTTTCATTGGTATTACAATTTCTTCTGGATACATA